>JAEUUR010000494.1 GCA_016787465.1 Saprospiraceae bacterium
AAAGCGTAAACCATCAAAAGGGAACCCAACAAAGTGCCGATGATCGGAAAGTGGTTGAGCATCAAATGCAAATGCGTAGCATCCATGAGTTTCAAATTTTAGTGAATAACTGCTGCAAAGGTGTAGGCGCCTATATTATAAGCTCCTTAGCGTATTCTAAAAATCTCCTTAAAACGCTTATCGAAATGCCATGCATTTCCACTTGAGTATCATGGTGGCCACTGATCTGAGTCATAGCATTTGAATTGAATCACACAGACTTTTGTTTCATCCTTCACCAAAACATTATGCCATGAAAATCCTCAAAACTATTGCGCTATTCATCTTTTTTGGGATGGCTACTCAAATGGCCTTTGGCCAGTTTACCGACCGCGGTCGATTCATTTTAGGCACCGCAGTTGGTTTTGCCACCAACACTTCGAATGTATCTTATGCAGGAGAAGTGCCTGGCGGCGTAGAAGAACCACAAAACACACAATGGAACATCGCACCTTCTATCGGTTATTTCCTTTTCGATAATTTTACGTTAGGCATTGGGATGGACTACACCAGCAGCAGTGAAAAACGGGTAGGGGAGGAAAAGACCAAAGATGCCGATTTGTTGTTCGGCCCTTTCGCACGTTATTATTTTCCGTTCGATGACAAAGCGATCTTTTTGCAAGCTAACTTTGGTTTTGGAAACTCTTCCGACAACCTGACCATAGGAACTACCACACAAAATATCAACACCAATATTTTAGCAGTTGGCGCAGGTCCCGGCTTTACGATCTTTTCCAACGATGGAATCGGTATTGAAGCTTTGGTTAAATACAATTATGCCCGAAGCAAGTTCGACCTGGATGTGAACGGCGTTAAAACTACCACTACCACCAAAACCAATCAGATCGCTCTTTCACTGGGCATCCAGGTGTATTTTAGCGGTTTACGCAAATAATTGTAAACGATGTTACCGAAGCTAAAGGAAAAATACGATTTTAAAAAAGCGTTGAAACCGCTTTTGAATCCTTCGACAGACAAACCACAAATTGTATCTGTGCCCTCCATGCAGTTTCTTGCTATGGAGGGCATGGGTAGTCCGAACAACAATCCGGTATTCGAAGCTGCCGTTTCTGCTTTGTACGGCTGCGCCTATTCGATCAAATTCGGCCGTAAAAAGGCGGGTGTGGAACCTGAATACAGTGTGCAGCCACTGGAAGGGCTTTGGTGGGTTGAAGGCACGGATCCTGCGGATTACCTCCAGACGCCACAATCCGAATGGCATTGGAAATTACTGATCGGTCAACCCGATTTTGTGACGACAGCCGATTTGCAGACCGCCCAAGCGGAATTGCTCCAGAAAAAAGGATTGGATGCTTCCGCGGTGCAATTGACCCGGTGGGAAGAAGGACTTGTTGTTCAGATCTTGTACATTGGTCCTTACAAAGACGAACACCCGACCATCTCGCGTATGCATGCGTGGACTCATGAGCATGGATATACTTTACATGGGTTGCATCATGAAATATACCTGGGCGATCCTCGTAAAACTGCGCCGGATAAGCTCAAAACCATCCTCCGACAGCCGGTGAAAATATAATACCTGGACTGCAATTTATCCAATCACCCGGGTGCATGATTTTGATCATAAAAAGAAGCTTCAAAAACCATGAATTTTGGCTTGAATTTGTAAGAATCAAAAGCCTTAATCATGCAACAAAATACACCTATATCCGGTATTATGACCCGAAAACCGGAATTCGCCGCCCCCGCCGATACCCTGGATCGAATTCGTGAAATATTTGAAACGCACGGTTTTCACCACATTCCGGTCGTGGAGAACGGAAAACTTGCAGGTATTGTAAGCTACAACGATTACGTAGATTCCATCAGGAATTTATTCAGCAATATAACCGATCCTGAACAGATAAATAAAGGGTTAAATACCACCCTGGTGAAAGACATCATGACCAGCGAAGTGCATTCCCTGCTGCAAACTGATACCCTCGGTAAGGCTGTACAGATCTTTCACACCTATCAATTTCACGCCCTGCCTGTGGTAGATGAGCAACAAAACCTGGTTGGTATTCTAACAACCAACGACTTGATGAAAGTGCTAGAAGTGCTGATTGCTCCGGAAAAATCTTACACGGACTAACGACATCCACATACGATCGCGCAAAGCTAGCAGGTTGCTGGTATTCACAGGTGCCCAGCAAAGGAGCCTTCCAATACTTTCAGGGGATAATAACTCGTGCCCATGACCATGGGCATGAGTATCGCTATGGTCAAAGCCAATCAATTGATTTGCATAAGTTTAGCATGGGTTTCGTTTAGGAATGATGATCAAGGTAGCGTCAAGTAGTTTGAATTCAGTATTTAATTTTGAAAATAATTTTTATTCTTATGAATGATTGCATATCATTGCACTGTCTTAAATTATTTATCTAAAATTAAAACTGACGTCATGGATCCACTGCACCCATCCTCGCCAGATTTCAACGCCGTTGAGAACACACTGGAAAACAACCTGATTTCCAAAGAAAAACACAAAAGACTTTTCCAAAGGGGAATTGTTTGCCTGGGGATTGGCGCCGCTTTGCTGGTGATCAGTTTTGCCATCAATTTTTTGATGTTTCATTCTGATCAATTTTCCTCCGTGGTTATGTATGCCCTTACAACCATCGGTGCGGTAATGATGACCAAAGGCATGGTGGATATTTTGGGCTTCTGAACTGCTTCTTTATATTTTTTTTATACCGAATTCAAAATCTTTACTTTCTGTACTTACAATCTGCCTGACCTTTGTCGCCGTAATTTAATGCAATGGCTAAGGAACATGTTGGCAGACAAATCATTTTCTCTGGGTTAGCCGTCTTGGTGACCGCAGGAATCTGTTATCCATTTTCGGAACACATCGGTTATCGGTCGGTAGCACTCATTTTATTGCTGGTGCTATCCGTTTTGGCTTTGCGACAGGGTTTGCCTGCCGTATTGACAGCAGCGGTACTCAGTGCCCTGGTATGGGATTATTTTTTCATTCCCCCACATTTCACCTTCCATATCGACAGTGCGGAAGATGCACTTTTTATGACCATGTACTTCATCGTGGCCTCATTGAATGGCATGATCAACCATCGCTACCGGCAGATCGAAGCCTTGCGCAGGGAAAAACGCGCCGACGAACGTTCGCTTTTGTTGTACAATACCTTGTTCAGCTCCCTTTCTCATGATTTGCGTACACCAATTGCTGCTGTGTTAGGCGCCGCAGATACATTGAAAGAAAATGAAAAACAACTTTCCGAAACGCAGAAAAAACAATTAATCGAGGAGATATCCAAGGGGTCGGTCCGGTTGTCGGAGCAAGTGGAAAACCTGCTGAACATGTCGCGCATTGAAGCTGGCATCATCAAACCCAAAAGCGCCTGGTGCGATGTACGCGACCTGGCATTGAGCAGCATCAAAAATTGTCCGATTGATCAACAAGGCCGAAGCATTAAACTTAATATTGATGAACATACCCCACTCGTTCAACTCGATTTCGGGCTTACTGAACATGTATTACACAACCTGCTCACCAACGCGCTGCGACATACCCCGCCTGGCTCCCTGATTGAATTATCGGCCAAAATCAGAAATGAAAGCCACGGCCGTTTTGTCACTAATGATCAGGATCAAGATTTGTTCACAGTTAAACAGCCTACAGAACACTTTCTGGTGCTGGAGGTACGCGACAACGGGAAAGGATTTCCACCGGATGAAATTCACCTGGTATTTGATAAGTTTTACCGGTTGGGAGGCACCAAAGCAGATGGTACCGGGCTAGGGTTGTTTGTTGCTAAGGGGCTGACTGAAGCTCAGGGTGGTGAAATTTTTCTGAGAAACCTGCCGGAGGGGGGTGCATGTTTTACCATCGAAATTCCTACCACTATTTTAAATCAAGCCATCCACCAACATGACTGATCCAACTGCCCTGGAAATTCTGGTAATCGAAGACGACCTGGCAATCTGCAGGCTGTTGGAAATTGCTCTGGAAGCGAACGGTTACAAAACCAGTTTTGTGCCAACTGCCCGGGAGGCCAAGATAACGACCGCCATGCGGCAACCTGCACTAGTTCTGCTGGATCTTGGATTGCCTGATGCCGATGGTCAAGACCTTCTAAAGGCACTGCGGGAATGGTACATCCGACCGGTAATTGTTGTGTCTGCACGCGACAGTGAAGCTGAAATCATCAAAGCGCTTGATAATGGCGCCAATGATTATCTCACTAAACCATTTCGTACCGGAGAATTGTTGGCCCGCATTCGGGCCGCACTCCGGCAAGACCAACCCGAAGCCGCCGATCCTGTCAAAACATACGGTGATCTGATCATCGATCTGGCAGCGCGTGTGGTTCGAAAAAATGGCGAAATGGTAAAGTTGACCTCAACGGAATATGCCCTGCTGGCGCTTTTTGTTAGAAATGAAGGAAAGGTATTGACTCACCAGTTTATCCTAAGAGAAGTATGGGGCCCTGGGTATGTGGAAAGGACAGAATACCCAAGGGTATTCGTAGGGCAATTGCGTAAAAAAATAGAAACCGACCCAAACTACCCTAAATTGATCTCCACAGAATCGGGGGTTGGATACAGGTTTGAAGCAGAATAATTCAATAAAACGACTATCCTCATGTTGTACCCCAGCTCTGTGGTAAGCTATAAAAAATTGCCGGTGATTACAGCTTCGTCCCGAGTACTCGGGACGAACTGCTTTGCCATGTAGGTCGAATGGGGTATAGTATCCGGATAGTCATTTTCAATATTTTATTTGCAATGAAACAGAATGGCATTTCATCTAAGGTTACCATGGGCTCGTTATTGGTCGCATTGGGCATCATTTATGGCGACATTGGAACTTCACCGTTGTATGTGATGAAATCAATCATCAACGACCGGGAAATTACCGAGTTATTGGTTTTTGGTGGCGTTTCCTGCGTGTTTTGGACGCTGGTTTTTCAAACAACCTTCAAGTACGTAACACTTACCCTCATGGCCGATAACCACGGTGAAGGTGGAATTTTTTCCTTGTATGCGCTGGTCCGCAGGTATGGGAAAGGGTTGGTTTTTTCAGCGATGGTCGGTGCGTGTGCCCTCCTGGCAGATGGTATGATTACGCCGCCGATTTCTGTAGCTTCGGCGGTGGAAGGACTTGAAAAGGTGGCGCCCCACCTGCCTACGGTACCCATTGTGATTGTGATCCTTTCGCTGATATTCTTTTTTCAGCGATTCGGCACCCAAAAGGTTGGGTTTGTGTTTGGTCCGGTCATGGCTGTGTGGTTTTCCATGCTGTTAATTTTTGGAATTGTTCAGATATTTCATTATCCGGATATTTTACAGGCTTTGAATCCCGTGTATGCAGTCAGGCTGCTGATACAGTATCCAGAAGGATTTTGGCTGTTAGGCGCTGTTTTTTTGTGTACAACCGGTGCAGAGGCTTTATATTCCGATCTGGGGCATTGTGGCAAATGGAATATTCGTTATTCGTGGATCTTTGTCAAAACCAGCTTGATCATCAACTACCTGGGTCAGGCGGCCTGGTTACTGCATCAGGATACTCCAATGCTGAATGGCCGGAATCCGTTTTATGAAATTATACCGAGCTGGTTTTTGATACCGGGTATTTTAATCGCCACAGGAGCGGCGATTATTGCTTCGCAGGCACTGATCAGCGGTTCATACACCCTCATTTCTGAAGCGATGGCATTGAATTTCTGGCCGCGGGTGAGCGTTCGGCAACCGACGGAAATGAAAGGGCAGATTTATATTCCAAGCGTCAACTTGATCTTGTGGGGAGGGTGCATTGCAGTGATGTTGTATTTCCAAAATTCGGAGCACATGGAAGCAGCTTACGGGCTCGCTATTACCCTCACCATGCTGATGACCACCATCCTGCTCACTTATTTCCTCTACCGGGTACGGAAGTGGAATTTTTGGCTGGTGGGTGCTGTTACCACTACTTTTGCTTTGATTGAAATCGCGTTTTTTATTGCCAACCTCAAAAAGTTTCCGGAAGGCGGTTTTGTCACGCTGATCATTGCGGGCGGGTTTTTCTGGGTGATGTACACCTGGTATTTCGCCCGGAAAATTAATAACCAATTCGTCAAGTTCGTGGAATTGAAGAACTACGCCACCATGCTTCAAAATTTGAGCAATGATGACGAAATTCCAAAATTTTCAACACACCTCATCTATTTGACCAAAGCCGATTTACCCGCTCACATTGAAGAAAAAATCATAAAATCTATTTTTTCTAAAAACCCCAAAAGGGCAGATGTGTATTGGTTCTTACACTTGAATCGAACCGATGACCCATACACGCTGGAATATTCCGTCGACGAACTGTTGGACGACAAAGTGATCCGTGTGGATATCAACATCGGTTTCAGGGTACAGCCCCGGACTGAATTTTATTTCAAAAAAATCGTACAGGAGCTGGTAAGCCGACAGGAACTGAACCTGCACATCAGGCCCGACGGTTCAACCAGATATAACCCGGAGCCGGATTTTAAATTTGTGGTACTTGAAAAATTCCTTTCAGTGGAAAACGAATTTGCCCTTCGCGATGGCATTATCCTCAATGGTTATTTTTTCCTGAAAAAACTTGGCACCTCAGATGAAAAAGCCTTCGGCCTGGACAGAAGCGATGTGGTGGTTGAACAACTGCCCCTGGTGGTGCAGGCCGTTGAACATGTTACACTCAAACATGTAAAATACCATCAAGTTCCGGAGGAATAATTCCAATCGCCTGGACAGAAGTCGATTTTGTCCAGGCGAATTAGTTGGCACCTTTTCAGAATTGGAAAGAAGGCCGATTAGCCGAGTTTTACCCGAACGGCTTTGGGGCCTTTTTGTCCGTGCTCGATCTCAAAATTGACCTTGTCGTTTTCTTTAACCGGGCCGTTTAGGTCGTTGATATGTACAAAAAGGCTTTCCTTGGTTTCGGAATCAATCACAAAACCATAACCTTTTTCCTGGTTAAAAAATTTAATGGTACCACTTCTAAAAGCATCGGCAGGATCTTCTGATCGGGACGGCACCCCGAGCATGATGTCTTCAGCTTTGATCTGTTTCTTTTTGGAAGGGTCGGGTGGGGTGGAGCTAAGGTTTCCGTTTTCATCAACGTAAGAGAACATCTCTTCCAGCGTTTTGGAACCGCCTTCAGCCTTATCGGCTTTGCGTTGCTTCTTTCGCTCGTCTTTTTCTTGTTGTTTCTTTCGACGATTTTTTTCTTTTTCTTTTTTGGAATATGAGTCCTGTGATTTTGCCATTATAAAAATTTAGTGAAAGTTATCCTAGGAGCGGATAAAAACCAATGGCAACAAATTCTGAAATACGCCGACCTTTAGCATCTAACCCTGAGTAGGAACTACAAAGGTATGTAAAATTAATGGATTCGCAGGTGGCTTTGAAACTGCATTTGCATTCTACCTTCATCTCAATGTCACAGTTGATTAAATCCTCGTAAATCAAACGCGTAAAGTTTCGAAATCTTTCAAATCAAATTAATCCGAGATTAAGTAGAATATGTCCTAATTTTGTGAGACATAGTTGGAAATTTGGGCGCTACCATTCTCGACGGCGCTTTATTTCGAAACATCACATTATACTTCGCGCTGTTTGGTTATGAAAACAGCCTTCGGCTAAAGTGTTGATTAACAGCACTCAGTATGACAGGTTACATTCAAAACCACGCTGCGTTCACTAAAAATTCGGGCAACTCGTGTCAAAAAACATAGGCCATCTTACCGGCAGAAAAGGAATCACTGAAAATCTATTTGAAGAACTTGGCATCATTGCCGAAAGGCAGGGCACTGTTCCTGCTGAAGAAATTAACCGGCTGGCTGAAGATTTTTTGATCGGGAAAGCCAACGTTTATGGCAGCGTCACTTTTTACGACTTCCTGCGGCCCGAAAATCAGGGCAAAAAAGTGTATGTCTGTAATGGTACGGCTTGTATGACTGCCGGCACGCAGGAGGCACTGACGGAAAAACTAGCTTCCCATTTTCAAGCCGAAGAAATAGGAACCATGTGCTGCCTGGGCCGATGCCATGAAAACAACGCTTTCAATTATGCCGGGCAAAATTATTCGGGTGAGGCCATCCAACAAATTGCCGAAATTAAATCCGGACGCCACAGTATCGTCGATCAATATCATGTTGCATCCCATGGCGCTCAAATTCTCACGGCGCCTTTTCCAGGGGTGCAGGTTTATTATGAACTGTTAAAAAATGCCCTCGAAAAAACACCCGACGAACTGCTTGCAGAAATAAAAACCTCCGGATTGCGTGGCCGGGGCGGAGCCGGGTTTCCGACAGGTTTGAAACTGGAATCGTGTAAAAATACCCCTGGAAGCCAAAAATTCATCGTTTGTAATGCCGACGAAGGTGATCCAGGCGCATATTCCGACCGTTATATCATGGAACAGCGACCCCATAGTTTGTTATTGGGTATGATCCTCAGCGGTTATATTATTGGCGCCGACACAGGTGTCTTGTACATCCGTGGCGAGTATCCAGAATCCATTCAAGTGGTGGCAGATGCTATTGAAGCCATTCACCAGGCGGGGTACCTGGGTGAAAATATCCTGGGTTCCGGATTTTCCTTTTATTTCAAAGTAATCAAAGCGCAAGGCGCTTATATCTGTGGAGAAGAAACTGCGCTGCTCAATTCCATTGAAGGGCAACGCCCGGAAGTACGCACCCGGCCGCCGTATCCCACCCAGCAAGGCTTGTTCAATTTGCCAACGGTAGTGAATAATGTGGAGTCGCTTGCCAATCTGCCTTTCATTTTGGCCAAAGGCGGTGCTGCATTCGCTGCAATCGGCAGGGGGCGTTCCACCGGCACCAAGTTGCTTTGTTTCGACGGCCACTTTAACCGGCCGGGCTTGTATGAAGTGGACATGGGTACACCCTTGCGCATAGCGATCGACGAACTTGCAGGCGGATTTCGCCACGAAATTAAAGCCATGCACATCGGAGGCCCGCTAGGCGGATTGGTGCCTGTTCACAAAATTGACGATCTGACGGTTGATTTCGAATCCTTCGCCCAAAACGGATTCCTGCTCGGGCACGGCTCAATTGTTTGTATCCCGCAGGATTTTCCGCTCATTGAATACCTGGAGCACTTGTTTGAATTTACTGCCCATGAAAGTTGCGGCAAATGTTTCCCGTGCCGACTTGGTTCCACACGTGGCGCCGAACTTTTGGCCAAAGCTCGGCAAGGTAATTACCAAATCAACCGGGTTTTGTTCAACGACCTCATTGAAACAATGGAAATTGGATCTCTTTGCGCGCTTGGCGGCGGATTACCGCTGCCCGTCAAAAATGCATTGAAATATTTCGAAAACGAATTGAAACCGTACTTTTCCTAATCGGGTAAGGGCCAACGTGTGGCAGCTGCCACACCCACACCCACACCCACACCCACTCTGAATTATGGGATCAGGAACCTTTGCATACATCAACAACAAACCATACGACATTCAGGACGGAGAAACCATCCTGTCATTTTTGCGCAGGCACCTAGGCAATAACGCCGTGCCAACATTGTGCGATGCGCCCAATCTGGAGCCATACGGAGCTTGCCGGGTTTGCAGCGTTGATGTAGCCCTTTCACCCGACGGGCCGGCCAAATCGATGGCCTCCTGCCATACTCCGATGATGCCGGAATACCACATCTTTCCGGATTCGCCGCGTATTCAAAAATTGCGCAAAAATATCATCGAATTGGTGCTGACCGATCACCCGCTCGATTGCCTGACCTGTGAGGTGAATAATAATTGTGAATTGCAGACAGTCGCGGCACAGGTGGGTATTCGGAAAGTGCGTTATCCGGAAGGCAAAAACCACCTCGACCGGCAAAAAGACCTGAGCCACCCGTACATGACCTCCGATTTGAGCAAATGTATCAACTGCGGTCGGTGTGTGCGCGCATGCGATGAGGTGCAAGGTCAATTTGTGCTGAGTATGGCTGGTCGGGGTTTTGAAAGTCACATCGTTAAAGGTATCGAGCAATCATTTTTCGAATCGGATTGCGTTAGCTGCGGCGCTTGCGCACAGGCTTGTCCAACTTCTGCGATTTCCGATGTTTTTGAATCAAAAAGTATTGCGGTAGATGAAAAAGTACGCACCGTGTGTACCTATTGCGGAGTGGGTTGCAACCTGGAAGTAGCCGTCGACAGCGGTTCCGTCAAATCCATTCAGGCGCCTTATGATGCGGAAGTGAACCAAGGCCATACCTGCCTGAAAGGACGGTTTGCGTTTTCATTTTATAACCATGAAGACCGATTGCGCACACCACTCATCCGGAAAAATGGCGTACTGGAACCTGCCACTTGGGAAGAGGCATACGACTACATTGCAGAAAAACTGACGGCTATCAAAAAAGAACACGGCCCGGATTATATCGCCGGCGTTTCGTCAGCCCGATGCACCAACGAAGAAAACTACCTCATGCAGAAATTCATCCGGGCGGTGGTAGGCACCAACAACATCGACAGTTGCGCGCGTGTGTGCCATTCACCGACGGCGCTGGGCATGCAACGCACTTTTGGCACCGGTGCAGCTACGAATTCCATCGAGGATTTGAAATACACCAAATGTATCATGGTGATTGGCGCAAACCCTACCGATGCACACCCGGTTACTGGCGCCAAGCTGAAGCAGGTGGCCATGAAAGGAATACCGAGTATTGTGATCGACCCACGGCGTACGGAAATGGCGAAATATGCCACGTACCATCTGCAACTCAAACCGGGTACGAATGTGGCGATGTTGCAGATGATGTTGTATTTCATCATTTCAGAGGGTTTGGAAGACCGCCGTTTTATTGAAAGCCGCACAGAAGGTTACGAAGGGTTCAAACAGCAAATCCTGGGTTTGAACATCGATGATTTGGAGCGAATCACCGGCGTCGATCGAAACCTGGCACGTCAAGCGGCCATGGCCTATGCCAATGCAGAGGGAGCTATGTCGTTCCACGGATTGGGTGTTACGGAACATTCGCAGGGCACACTGACCGTCATGCTGATCTCTGACCTGGCAATGATCACCGGTAATATTGGTCGGCGCGGAGTGGGCGTAAACCCCTTGCGCGGTCAGAACAACGTACAGGGCGCAGCCGATATGGGGTGTCAGCCCCACCAAGGCGCTGGATACCTGGATGTAACTGATGCCGATATTCACCGCAAATACGAACAGTTTTACGGCGTTCAGTTGCCATCGCACATCGGATATAAAATTCCACAGATGTACGAAGCTTCCCTGAACGATAAATTAAAAGCCTTGTGGGTGATGGGCGAGGATTTGGTACAAACCGATCCGAATACAAACAAAGTAGTGGCAGCCCTTGAAAAACTTGATTTGCTGGTGGTGCAGGAATTATTCATGACCGAAACCTGCAAATATGCGCATGTGGTGTTGCCCGGCGCTTCCTTCCTTGAAAAAAGCGGCACATTCACCAACGGCGAGCGCCGCATTCAGCGCGTAAACAAAGTGGTGGAGCCTCTGCCCGGCACCAAATCCGACGGTCAGATCATCATCGATATCATGAACAAGATGGGTTACCCGCAGTCCGACTACAACCCGGATACCATGTTGCAGGAGATATCGCAGATCGTACCGTTTTTCGCAGGTGTTAAATGGAACGAACTCGGCGAAAACGGCAAGCAATGGCCGGTAGCGCCGGATGGCTCCGATACGGAAATCCTTCATACTGAAACGTTTAAACGAGGTTTGGGCAAGTTTCAGTTCGACAATTATCGGGAAACGAAGGAGCGGGTGTCGTATGAAAAAGAGTACCCGTACATCCTGACCACCAACCGCGAACTGGAACACTACAATGCCGGAACGATGACCCGCCGCACACGCAACGCGCAAATTCTGACGGAAGATGTGCTGTTGATTCACCCGGACGATGCAGCACAACATTTCATCAGCGACGGCGATTTGGTTTGTATTGAATCACCGCGCGGCAAAGTTGACGTGAAAGCGCGTCTGACGGACGAGGTGAAACCGGGCATATTAAGCACCACGTTCCACTTCCCGGAGCTACAGATTAACATAGTCACGTCGGACGAGCGGGATTCGGATGCTTTGTGCCCCGAGTATAAGGTGGTATCGGTGCGGATTCGGAAGAGTAGGGGGCTTCGGGTATAGGATCGTTGTTTCTGGTTAACAATCACACAATGCATCATCCACATAAACTTTGTCGCCATTGGCGTCAAGGTAATAACAGTCCAGTGAAGGTTCCTGAAAAAGCTGCTGACCATTGTAGAATCCACAAGGTATCTCTCGTTCTGCAGGACAACACCTTGCTCCTGCCATCAACATCGTAACAGCAAGTATAAGTAAGGTTTTTTGAGCTAATATTCGAAAGTAGAGGTAATTATTTTGCATTGGCCGTTAATTTAAATTATGGAAGGAACTCTGCTAACAATTACAATTGCTTTTTGGAACATACACTTTGTTGCAATCATCATCTAAATAATAACAGTCGCCTGATTCTTCCTTATAAAGCGCTTCTCCATTGTAGTTGCCACATCGCTCATCGTCAGGTTCGTTTAAAAAACAAGAAACAGAGCTTGTCCCAATTGTAAGGAAAAGCATAAGCTGAGCAAAAAAGCGAACGTTTTTTTTCATGGCGGATAGATTTTAAATAGAAGGTAAAAATAATTCAGGTGGTTATGAATCAGTTTTTTAGAAATGATTAAAATTGAAACCCCAGGCCAAGTTTAAAACTCAAGCCGGTATTGAATTGTGCGTAGGAATTACGGATTGTGACATCCACATTGCAATTATTCAAATAATAAGCACTCAATTGCACAGCATCATCCGGAGAAAGCTGGTAGGTGTTTTCAACCATTTTGAGCATTTCTTCTCCAAGATTGAAATTGATGGCCTTTGTTGGTTTGCTTAATCGGAAAGAATACATCAAATCGCCGATGATCTGTGCGCGCAATCGTGGAAATGGAATGAATGAGAAACGGAAACCTGTTGTGCCGTTGGTATAGTTATATCGGTTGTTTTGGCTTCCGAAAGGCAATTGTAACAATACCGTTTTACACGCTAAAAAATTGGTGTAAGAAGCATTATCAGGCGCAACTGGGCTGTAGGTATAACTTGGATCGAGGATGTACAAAGCCGGACCTGAGGTCTGTTCCAATTCTACAGCTGCATTGTTGATGCCTGAAGTTTCAATGATATTTTGAATCAAACCGTTGGGAGCATCGCCGGTATCGAAAAAGAGTTGAACATATTTGTTTGCAAACCCTAAATTACCATAACCAAGGGATATTCCAGCCATCCATTCGATGGTGAGTTGCCGGGTTCGCCATCGACGATGGGTGGTTTCTTTCAGTTTATAGGCGCCTAGAAATGTAAAATCCCATTGTTTAGGCAGGGGATATTCATAAAATCCTTTTTCAGGAACATTCAATTGATCGGCATATTCAAATTCTGGTAAGTTGCTGAATCTGAGTAATTTAGAATTGAATGAAATGCCAGATAGGTCGTTGGTTGAAAATTCAACGCCTAACCTGATCTTATTGGTTGCCCGATGAAGCCAACCAAGGGTAAATTGAGAGAATACTGGAGGGTAGGCTATCTGTTTTTTTTGATTCTGTTCCACCTCGATCACCCTGCTTGGCGAAGTATGCGGTAAATTTGATTTGATACCGGCATATAGTTCAATTCGGCGAAAGAAAGAATATCGGTACCGTTTGATGAAATCCATCGCTTCCGGTTCATATGCAAATAATTTTCTGTCTGGGTGAAGAATCATGCATGCATTCATCCGGCTCGATGCTACATCGTTATTCTGAAGCATGTTATTCGCCGTGAACGATTTGGTCATGGTTTGAAAATAGGTTGGGCCTATAAACTCTTTACCAGGTTTGATGTGTTGTTGTAATTGCACATCCAGGGCTTTTATTTTTTGAAGCGCCAGTTCAGGGTTGTACTGCATTTGGTGCGCTTCAAAAAGGGCATCAAATGCTTTGGAATAATGCATCCTCCCCAGGGCTGTTAACGAGTCTGCTAGATGGATCTTTGCATAAAATGCAAGTTGAGTTTGTTGTGATTGACGGGCCTCTGCAATATTGTTATTCAGCACCTCACGTTTTGTCAAAAGGAAGCTGTCTTGAAAAGAAAATGTATCAATTGAATGAATTGCAGTTTGAAATAAGGTAATTGCCTGATCAAAATTTTGCTCTTTTGCAGCGTTTAGGCCTTTGATTTGAAAAACTTCGACTTGAGCAAATACTTTTTGCTTCATCTCGGCTTGTAGTTTGTTGGCCTGCAAAAGCTTTAGTCGTTCCAAAAGTAGTTCTAGCTCTTTTCTGGCCTTTTCAACTTCTTTTGTCTTGGTATCAGCTTCATTTTTAGCGATCCAAGCATCAGTAGCATTCTTCCGAGCTTCTGTTTCGCTTTTTTTTAGATCAGCAGTTATTTTGACATTCTTTTTTAGCTCGATTTTAGCTATCTCCGCACTCTTTTTGGCTTGAGATTTTAGAGATTCAATTTTATCGTAAATATCCCTTATTTGATTCTGAATTTCAATGGATCGATTACTGCCGCAAGTGCTGGCTGCGGCGGTTAATTGCAGTAAGGCTTTTTTATAGTCTTTTTTGTTTTTAGAGTTGATGGCAGCGTCAATTTTACATGAACAGGTAGTACAATCTTGTGCAAAACCAGAAAGTGCATTTAAAGTAAGCCAACAGCAAATCAATATTTTTTTACTCATTGTTCAAGCTTTGAGAGGTGTTCATCTATCAATTTAAGAATATTCGCAGCTGGTTCGTTGTTGCGTTCTAAACTATCGATTTTCACTAAAAAAAGTTGATTGAGCTGTGCAGCTTTTTCAAAATAATCTTTGTCGTTGTTGATTTGGTTTTGAATTCTGTCTTTTCGGGTTTTAACCACGGCTTTGAGTGCCTCTTCTTCACGTTGCTTCTTACTATACGTCCAGCGCTGATAGAATATAGCGGATATAATTACCACTCCTATAACCACAAGAATGCCAATTAGAAGCCTCCAAAATTTCTTTTCTGCGGCTATCCTGGCTTTGACAATTTCACGCTCCGTTCTTATTTTAGCAATCGGTTCCACAAGTGCGTCGTGGCTGATTTCAACATAGTAGCTACTGCCACGGGGCTCTTCCCGGAGCAGACGATGTCGGGTTAGTACATCCAGTTCCTCCGCTTTTACTTTCGATTCCTTCATCAAAAAGCCGCGTTCCTGCAAAATGCGGCGGTTGTTGCTCAATAATTTGTCTTCCACCATGGTTTGGATGAAAGACATCCTGTCTGCAGGAAATTTTTCAAGAATACCTTTGTAGAAAGCTTCTCTGATATTGGCAATGCCGCCGCTACCGCCATAAAATTGTGGTGTGACAATAAACTTGGCAGGTTTGTTTGAATCAATTACCTGATTCTCTATTCGGTGGCAAACCAATTGAAGTTGAAAAGCCTCTACCTCCATACGACCCACCTGATCGGCTGCACTGAGACTGGCTATAATTTCTTTTAGAGAAGCTTCAGAATAGGAAAAAGTAGGTGATTTAAAGGGAATCCCATCGGCTGTTTTCGATTTGGAAGCAGGTTCGATGATGGCCAGTCGGGCGTTGGAGTCGTTCAATGCGCTCAATTCATATCTGCATCTCAAAATGCTTGGGATTTTAACCGAAATTCGGTCGAGCAAGAATAAAAAATCAGACCGAATGGAAATGACAATATGAATTTTTCGAAAATTGGTATTTCCTGACGGTGCATTTACTTGGGAAAGAACATCTGCCAATTCATCAAAAAATTTGCTGTGTTCTGCCGAGTTGTCTTGATACAAAGTGAATAATTCTTCAAACTGGTCAAAGATTAGTACCGGTGCGTAACTTTCTCCATCCAATACGTATTCGAACCTATAGCAGTATTCTTGAAGCGTTGATTCATTGGAAACCCCAACCGGTAAGTATTCTCCATCATTAAGTTGTTCGTAAATTTGTTGGTTGATCCTAATTTTTGGCTGGTTTAGCCTAATACGAACAGGTTTTAATCGGGTGTTTTGTAATAGAGGGCCAACTCCGGCTTGTAGTAATGAGGTTTTCCCGGTTCCCGATTTTCCGAATAAAACAACTATATTGTTCAGGACAATTAGCCGGAACAATTCTTTTTTCTCACGCTCCCTGCCAAAGAACAAAGCGCTGTCTTCAGCAGTAAATGAATTTGATCCAGGGTAGCGATATTTTTCCATAATTCAAGGTTCCGCCTTTGCTGTTGAGCCATTATTCAACATGCGTTCAACCATTCCTTTCAATTCTTTTGCAATGCTTGCCAGTGTTTCCTGACGGTCCGGTTTTTGACTAACCGCCCTGCCTTTCGGTTTTGGATAAACAGTAGAAAGTTCGAACAAAGGCGAACTCTCTATATCACAAGACGTCATCACAATAGGCGTTAATTTAGCTTCTCCAGATCGAAAACGCTCCAAAGCAAGCGGGAGATATTCCTGAAAAATCCGCTGATCATCAAAGAAATTTGCGGTCAGCAATGGGACGATGATACGGGAAGTTTTTAGATTATGAATTACGGCATCCGACTCGAAATCACCGGCCATCACTTTGGCATCATGCCAGATGGAAATGATTCCATTATTCTTCAGTGGAGCAAGGTAGGTTTCGAACTCCTGGCGCAACAGCTCGTCTTTTTGGTGGTACAAAATCATCAGTTCAAGTTGAGCAGGCGCTGACCGCGCTGCAGGCCGATTGAGTTGTTCCTTCAACTTGCCTAGAAACAAGAGAGGGTCTTCCCCTGTGAAATGTACGTTGAAGTTATCGGTAAAAAAGCTACCGGCATCCCCTTTTAATACCTTTGCATCCTGTAAGGCCAGTGTTTGTGGAGGATGGTCGTGGTTGCGGCGTAACAAGTGAATCAACATGCGCAAGTGCCACTCATTAAAGTCAAATCCGGCAAATATGTAAGACTTTCTAAGTCTTTGAAGCGGTGGTCGAGTACAATAATAAACGATGTTGGAAGGCAGAGTCGCTTCTTTTTCGCGTTGCAAGGCAACATCAATAAATCTTAGTCGGTCATTATCCGTAAGTACTAGAGAATCTGGGCGACTGTAGTGGCCTAACAGGTTATAAACCAAGGGAGCATCGTCGCGAATTTCGCTGTCCAGGTTCACTGCCCGCTTATTCATTTCTGCATTATATTCCGACCGCTTGAAATGAAAATCAAAAAAATGATACGATTTGCCAGCGTCTTTTAACCCTTCAAGGAGCAGACTTTCAGGAGAGGTGTTGATAATGAATTTGAAGGGCAACTCTGAGATTGCTTTGTACACAGGAATTTCAACCGTTCGGAAATCTTCATAAAAATCTGTGAGAATCTGACCTAGGCTTTCCAACGCTTTCGTTTCGTCATTGAACTGATTTATGTGACTCCGAATAGCAGTCGTAAGAGAATCGGCTTTTTCCCAGCGAAGCTCTTTTCTGAATCGCTCTATCAACAGGTCATGCAGGTATTCCCCTTCATACATGGCTGTTCTTGGGCCTAATAGCAAAATGCATTCATCCTGTGAGATTGCTTCCCGGAGATCCGACCAATCAGTGGATGGTGGTGTCATGAGTTGGATTCATTTTCAATACGGTTCAAGGCAAATGTATAAATAAATACACGTTATAAAAATTTCGCTATTAAAAAGGTTGAATGAAATCATCAGGTATTCAAAAAATGCCTTTCGAACAACATGGTTCCCATTCAATCCACCTTCAACACCTTCCCGCCTTTTACCCGCACGCCGACAGACTGCAGCTCCCAGAAATAGATGCCGTTGGGTAGCCCTTGCATGGAAAGTTCGATCATGCCTGTTCCTAAATCTTTTTGCAACAACAAACGGCCTTGTACATCGCGAATTTGAAATGCCGGGCGCTGCCAATCGGATGCGTTTGAAAGGAACAACACATCGCTGCAAGGATTGGGAAACACCTGAAAAAGAGCGTCGCCAGAAGGGTTATTTTGCGCTGAAATGCCAAGGGTAAGCGTTTTGCACAAGGTGTTGGATCCGTTGGCATTGGTTGCCGTCAAACACACCTCATATACGCCGTCGGCGGTGTAAACATGTGCCGGGTTCCTTTCCGGGCTGGTTGTTCCATCGCCGAAACTCCAATGCCACTGCGTCGTTTCGTAATCGCAAACCTCCGTAAAAGTGACCGCGCGGGGCGACAGGCTGTCTTCAAAATCCCATCGAAATTGAGCCACAGGTACGTTGTCGATGCCCAGCGAATCGCAGGAAGAACCGTCGATAGGGCCCAGGCGAAAATGCGGGAAATTAAAGATGAGATCATTTCCAAACAGCGAAGGCAGTTGATATCCGTGCTGGTCGGCTTTGCAAGCCAGGCCTTGTCGTTCCGGAAAGTTGATGACAGCCATTTCGGGTACATAATTCAAACTCATTAAGTATATTTTTCCGTCGGGCGCCAGGCGAGCGTGGTGAAAGGTGCCTTTTTCCGGGTTGTAGTAGCTTGAGTCGATTTGGGCGATGAAGAATCTGGATGCCGGAATATTTGTAGCCTGGAGGTCGTATTGGAAAAGGTATTTGTTGGTACTCACATACAAATAACGGCTGTCGTGCGAGGTAGCCAGTCCGGCCGGGCCCGAAAAGCCTATGGAATCGGCAGGAATAAAAACAGGATTCGAAAACGTGCCGGTACAGCGATCAAAATCCAGGATTTGCAGACCCGATGGGGTGGTGGAACGGAAGTATTTATTGCCGTCGGTGGAAAACAAAGTCATGCCGCAACAAGGTGATGGTAGGGTATCGCCGATTTCTTGGACATAAGGCCCATGCACCCCTTGCGGGTCCAAGAGAAAGCGGTAATACCGGTTTGTTACGTGATGAGGAGAAACAATCCACCAATCGCGGCCGTTGGCGTGTTTTACGGCAGCTATATAACCGCCTACGGCGGCATCCTCCAACAACAGGTGATTTTTGTCGACTACCGACCCATTGCCTTGATTGGCTGTGGCATTCACCAGGCTGAAATAATACCGTTGTCCGGCAAAATAAGGGTTGCTAATTCCTTCATCCAGAGCCATGTGGAAGAGATAATATTGATTTTCATTGCCCGGATCCGGCAGGAACAAGGCGCCCTGATAGGTTGGGTAATACAGCAGGCAATACGTTGTGTTCTGATACAACCCAGGATTGATTTCTTCCCCGTTTTCCATGATTTCATGGCGCTTGTCGGCAATGTGGCAGCCATTGGTGTAAG
>JAEUUR010000503.1 GCA_016787465.1 Saprospiraceae bacterium
GAACACTTCGCCGGGTTTTACCTCCCCGGAATGGTCGGTGTGCATATCGAAATAAGCAGGGCGGGTTTGACGATCATCGCTTAGCCCGGCAGCGTGCGGCACCACGCTGTTGTTCACGTCGCCGATTTTGATGCCCCAGAAGTTGACGTCGTATTGGTTGTACAAAACAAATGGACGTACTATGTTGTCTGGCAAAGGCGCGGAAAATGGGTTTAACGGATCCTCAAAAAAATGGTTTTCCCGCAAAAACCGCCAACTCGTATTATTGGGCAAATCAGTATAAATCCCTAATAACAGTTTTCGCAATTCAACAATATCAAACGTGGTAATGCTATTGCTCCGATTGGCATCGGCTGCAATTATTTTTAAAGGTGAATCTAACGCCTCAATGCCCAGAATGTGCTTTGAAATCAAGACCAAGTCAAAGGTTGTAATGCCATTCAGGAAATATCGATCCAGTTTAGGATGGATAATGACGTCAGAAGCAATAGGTAACGATTGATAAAAATAATTGCCAGATGTGTCAGTAAAATCTGCAGTTGCAATTTCGAAATCAGGTGCAAAGTTTTGAAACACCTTAATGCTTAAAATAACACTATCAATACCTGAATTTAAGGGTGTTGTCACTTTGCCAAAAACAAAAATAATTGGATCATATTCACAAGCTCCTGAACCATCGTCAATTAATCCTACAGTGGATAAACAAAATGAAGTATTTCCTGCTAAATCTTTACTCCACAGTTCAACTTGTTGGAAAACAGCATCATCGCAAACGTATTGAATATTTGTTTGCGTATTTCCAGTGGAATCCAGCGGAAATCCAGATCCTGTTCCTGCTTTTCTGAGTCCATAGGTAAGGTTGGTCGAATGAGAACAATTATCGGATGTGTAGTATAAAATATCGCCGGCCCATATTTGGACAACCCCAGGAAACACGAACTTCTTAAATACCGAGGATATACAAGACACCACCGGTGGCAAGCCATCTTTTATTTCCACTTCATATTCACATGAATCCGAATTGCCGCAATCATTACTGAAGTACCATCTGATTTGATGTGTTCCATGCGGTAATTGAGCCGGTTCGTAAACAGCTGGACTCAATTGGGTGTTAAATCGCACATAAGCTGTTTTGGCATTTCCTTCCACTTTCTGTTCCATGGCAAACCGCCACTTTTGTTGATCAGGGACCGTGCGTGCATCAAAAAGTCGGTTTTCTGGTGTAGCACCAAGGTTGTTATACCGAATCCATCCAGGGGAAATGGGAACTTCTGGATCGACCATTGTTTCCAAACTTCCATTATTATCAAGGTCCATGAAAAGTCGGTATTTGATAACAACATCCTCAAGACCACAAGAATCAATCAACGTTAAGCTCAACGGCGCTGCCGCTTCGCATAAATCCGGTTGAAAATTAGCAAAATCAAACCAGCCATTCCCAACCCATAAATTATTGTCATTAGTAGTAGAATCCAAAATAGTTAGACTATCGATCACCGGAGCAATCGAGTCGAAGGGAGGACAAAAACCGGCAGCTTTTGTATGTTCGATTCCGAAAAGAGGGATAAAATGAAGGAGTAAAAAAAATTTCATATATTAAGATTGAATCAATTGCCGCTCCTCAATACCAGCCATCAACCGCATCTACAACCGCAACATCTTCCGCTGCGCACTGTACGCGGGCGTTTGCAATCGGTAGTACAACACACCATGTGGCTCCAGCGCGTCTTTTCCCAGTTCCAACACATTGATTCCCTGCGGGTAATAACCGGATTGCGTATAAATCACCCTTCCGCTCATATCGGTCACTTCCAGCGTTGCTTCACTTGCTTCGGGCAGGTTGAAACGAATTTCCGTGCTGCCGGAGAACGGGT
>JAEUUR010000281.1 GCA_016787465.1 Saprospiraceae bacterium
AATATTTGTTATCGCTAGAATTTCGTTCGCTGAAAACCGTCTACAAATATGACGGTGCGCTGCACCTAAATTCCTTTTCTTATTCGCATTGCTACAAATATAACGGTGCGATGCACCTACTACAAATATAACGGTGCGATGCACCTACAAATATAACGGTGCGATGCACCTACAAATATAACGGTGCGATGCACCTACTACTACAAATATAACGGTGCGATGCACCTACAAATATAACGGTGCGATGCACCTACTACTACTACTACAAATATAACGGTGCGATGCACCTACAAATATAACGGTGAGATGCACCTACAATTGTGACGGTGCGATGCACCTAATTTTCTTTTCTTATCCGAATTGTTAATGGCAATTTAAATCAAAAGGGGCTATCTTTCAACAGCCCCTTTCTTACAAACCAAACTTTAGTATTTTAATTGCCAAAACGGCCCCTTTATTGAATTTTCACCGGAAAGGTCACATCAAAATCTACATCGCCGCCCGGGTTAGCCGCATTGTTTTTGTCCGTGGGCTCGTGGTATAATTTGATATTCACGCTGCCCGTAGAAGGCTGATCGGTTTGCCAAATTGTCTCCAAACCAAACGGTGCACCATTGCTGTCTGTATCATTGGATGTAATAGTGAAATCCGCTGTATTGATCGTAAACGTGAACAGGTGATCTGCACTTTCGGCCTCAATCTCCTCTGTAATGTCGGCAGTGGGAGTTTTGCTCTTGTCGTAAACATGCAGATGACACTGGATATCAGCAGTTAGCGGCGGCAATATGATGTCCTGAATCACCGGTGCATTCCCGCCATCGCCGTCCAGGTCTTCCCAGGTGAACTCCTGATCAAAGCCCGGGCCGGTGAGGTGTACAACAATGGTCGTTATGACTTCCTGTTCGGTTTCGGTGGTTTTATCGCAACTGCTGAACATCATGCCCGCAACCAAGACAATGATTCCTGTAGATTTCAATAAAAATTTGCTGTGTGTCATGTTGAATCGTAATTTAAGTGATTGTTTAAAAGGTGATTTTTGCTCGAATACCGGCGTTTAAACCGGGTTCATCTGTGTAAAAGCGAAAAAAGTTGAGGTATTCCCGATAACGGGTGTTCAACAGGTTTTGAACGGTTAGGCCAATTTCAAGGGGTACTTTACCATGAATCAAAAGGGTATGAGCGGCATCGAATGTGAGGGCGGTAAACCCATCCGGCGCCACTTTCAACAACCCGGCTGCTGGAATCCGCGACTGCCGAAGGGTGCTGTTTGCCAATAAGCGGACGAAGCTTTCATGTTGCTCCTTACCAACTTTGCCTGATTTTTCCCGGATGGTCCACTTCATGCCGTATTGTAATCGATCAGCCGGCATCAGGGGCAACCAGTCGCGTGTAGCGCCTGATTCCACCACGGAAGAGTCGGGCAGCAATCGCTGGGCGCGCAACAAGGAAAAGCGCGTTTCAATACTCAGTTTTTTTGAAACCGGCAGGCTGCAACTCCCCTCCATCCCTTTCAAAACTGCATCGGCCTGGGCATAGAAATAGGCCGGATAAGCGCCCCGGACGGTCAATACCAGTGTATTTTGCGGATCGAGGTAAATAAAATCGTTCATCCGGTTTCTGAACGCTGATAACATTGCCTCCGACCTGCCTTTTCGCCATTGGAGCGTCAGGTTCGAATTCCAGGCTTTTTCCGACAAAAGCTTCGGATTCCCTTGCTCGAACGTGCCAGCCCCCTGATGCACACCGCGTGCAAAAAGTTCGTTCACATGCGGAGGGCGCCAGGCCAGGCCCGTATTGAAGGTGGCGCTAAGTGCCTGGTTGAAATGATAAATGACGCCGGCAGTACCGGAAAGGCTTCCAAAATGTACCAGGGTGTCGAGGTTGTTCAACGTTCCGGTGGTCACTGCGGAAGTCTGACGGTAATCATATCGAACGCCAAACTCGAGCTCCCAGGGTTTAGGGTATCGCCTCCGACGTTCCATAAACCAAATAGAGCCGCCCCAAGCGTCATAATCCGGAATCAAACCTCCTTTGCCGACGAAATTGGTTTGTTGAATCAATTGCACGCCCAGCCCTCCTTGCCAGTGCCGGATAGGCAAATGCTCCAACGCTACGTCGAGGCTGTTCGACCACAAACGGAAGGAAAGCTGCGGTTTCTGTGCTGCCGATCCGCTTGAACGAACCACATCATACTCTTGCCGGTGGTTGAATTGGAAAACATATTGCCCTGAAAGCCGCCAGGTGTCGTTGATTTTGAACAAGGCCTTGTGGCGCGCCGTCAGGTGCCGGATTTGCTGGCAGGGCCGTTCTATGTCGTAACTGAACACATCTTCGTTATTCAAAGGCACATCGCTTTGAATGGCCAATTGCAAATCGGTCAGGTTGCCGATATGGGCGGCACGCAGGATGCCCAGTTTCTGATTGAACGAAGAGAACGAAGATTCATGCTCCCAACGCCCTTTTTTCCAACCGGCCATGGTGGAAAAATC
>JAEUUR010000554.1 GCA_016787465.1 Saprospiraceae bacterium
TTCGAATGACGGCGACGTTGCCCATGCTGTCTTTGTGTTCCAGGTCGCCGGAAAGCGGAATGGAAATAATCTCCATGTTATCGTGCGGATGGGTGCCAAAACCGCGCCCAGGCGCAACGGTATCGTCGTTCAGCACGCGCAAAACGCCAAAATGCATCCGCTCGGGGTTGTAGTAATTGGCAAAACTGAATGTGTGAAAAGATTTCAGCCATCCGTGGTCTGCCAGTCCACGCGTATCGGCTTTGTGTAATACCGTATTTGCCATATTGCCCGAATGTGTGTTTGGAATGTGATTGAACCCAACGATTTGCAGCGGTTTAAGTTCGTCGATGTTGTTTTGGGTAACCGCCGTGCTGCCCACCGCCAAAGCGCCGGCGCCGAGCAAACTCTTTTTGAGAAATGTTTTTCTGTCCATATCGAATTGAGAAATAGATTTTCCAATAACAAATTAAACAAAACAATGTTGCCGAAAAAACCGGCCGCCGATATTCAGAACTCAGATTTTATGGTTGCGTCCAGGGTTGAAAATACCAGGGTTTCTAAAAAATGCAGCAGTCCATCCGGCGCTGAATTTTGAGTAAAATCGGTCAGAGAGGGCAAATGTTCCAAAAAATAGGGCTGGAATCGCGATGCCTCCAAAACCGTGCTGGCGAGGGAACGTGGGTAAGGATATTGCGGTGCATAGGCGGAAAACAATTCAGCAATACGGTGGCATAAATCCTTGTATGGTTTAAACAACTGTACTTTGTTGATTTCATCCACCTCTTTAATCAGGTAAACTTTGTTGCTTTCAGAGGTGGCCAGATCGCGTAAGGCTTTTTTATCCAGGCCTACATCTTCGATTCCTTCCGGAATGGAATGGCACAACAGGCCCACTACCTTTTTGATTTTTAAGCGAGTATCCTCCGTATTGTTAATCGCCAACAAAACTGCGTACTCCATTAAATTCCAATGCCAGGTGAGCAGGTACAACAACAGCCGGTGTTTGTTTTCAAAATACCGGTAAATACTGGCCTCTTTGGTTTCGATGGCTTCGGCTAGCTTTTTAAACGTAAAATGTTCATATCCGAGCTGGTGCATCAAAATCAGTCCTTGCCGCACGATTTTTCGGCCCAACTCAGTTGCTTCTGGGTCGCGAAGCGCCAATTTATCGTTCAGATGGATGCTAAAACGCAAGTTCATAAGTCGTAATCAAAATTTTCTGCACGGTTTTTTCAAAGAGTCCCGGCGCCTCAAATTTTTTTTTACAAAAGTAAACCTTTTACAAAAAGGAATTGTTTACAACCGTGCGATAGTATTACTATCGAACACAAAAGTAAAATAACCATGCGAAATTATTTCCTCCTGCTTGTATTCTGCTGCTTCCTGAACGAAGCTAAAGGGCAGTTTGTACAAACAGACTCGCCGGAAACCCTCAGATGGGTAGAGCAACAGGGGTTGAAAGTTGATTCACTCCTGGACAATGCCATCTTGAGCCACGAACATGTGAATTTGATTTTAAAATTAATGGATGCATATTTGATTTTTGATGCAATCACGCTCAACGGCTTGTACTGCGCAGAGGCTCAACAGGCTGCTCATTCGGCAAAAAACTACTGTGATGTGTTGAATTTCAGACTGGAAAAAGACATGAACATGGCCGTATTGCGAGCAACCTTGGCGCGTCAGGAAACGGCAAAAATGCTGAACGGTGTGCGGCGTTGTTTGATCTCCGTAAAACCGGCCGATGCCGAAACAGCGGCCTTTGCCCCTATCGAAGTGATTCGCAAAGATGCCGAATTAGCTATACTCGATTTTTCCGACGGAGCCGCGGCAGGCAACTTTCACATTCTGGCACAAAAAATTGAACACAGCATCCGCTTGTTGCAAGATATAGACCACCTCGCATCGACGTTCGACGCTTGCGAACAGGTGCGTGCATTAACCCGCCGGGCGATCGGGGAGGCCGAACAAGCTCTTCAGGCTTACAACTGGGAAGAAGTACATAACTCCATCAACCGAGCCATTCAAACAGTAACCCAAATCGGCGCCTCATCTTGCCGATAATGTTTCACACAATTATGAATCACTTAAAAGCTTTCAACATGAAGAATAATTCATTTTCTGCGTCCAGCTCCATCTTGATTCTTGCAGCCCTGTGCCTGTTATCCGCTTGTACGGTAGTACGCCAAGGCGAATTCGGCGTAAAACGCACTTTTGGAAAATACAGCGATAACGTGTACACAAGCGGACTTAAAAGCTTCAATCCTTTCACCAGCACCATTATAAAAGTAACCAGCCAGACCGAAAATATTGAAGTTTCACTGAACATCCCCTCGAGAGAAGGGTTAACGATTCAAAGCGAGGTTTCCATTTTGTATCAGGTTGTAAAAAAAGACGCACCGGATCTGCTCAGGAATGTCGGACTTGATTACGAAGAAGCTTTGATTTTGCCCGTTTTCCGTTCAGCGGTTGCTGACGTGACATCAAAATATTACGCCAAAGACATGCACTCCGGTAACCGGGCAGAAATAGAAAAAGGCATCCAGGAACTCATGATGAATACGCTAAAAAACAAAGGTATCTACGTTGAATCAGTGCTGTTAAAAAGCATTGTGTTGCCCAGAAACCTGACAAAAGCTATTGAAGACAAGCTGGAAGCTGAACAACAGGCTCAACGAATGGAATTCATTCTGCTGCAGGA
>JAEUUR010000635.1 GCA_016787465.1 Saprospiraceae bacterium
ATGATGAATGATGAATGATGAATGATGAATGATGAATGATGAATGATGAATGATGAATGATGAATGATGAATGATGGGGTTAGGATTCGATTTGATTTTGGGTTTTGTTTTGGTTTCTGATCAAACGGACGGTCACCCAGATCATGAAGACTGAAATTGCGGCGAATTCCCAGGGTACCTGCACGTCTTTTTCCAGGTCGATACTGGATACTTGTTTGCCGTACAGGTATTGACCTAAAACCTGGATTCCGTTGTTAAAAAAGTGACCAATTACCGGTACCCAAAAATTTTGAGTTTCCCAGTACAACCAGCCCAGGATGATACCAAGCAGCATACGGGGAATAAATCCTTCCAATTGAAAATGTGCCAAACTGAAAATCGCCGAGGCGAGCAGGATAGCGAGAAAGGGATTCGAGATGCGCCGCATCAATTGTCGTTGGATGATTCCACGAAATACGAGTTCCTCTCCAAGCGCCGGTAAAAGCGCGATGATGGTCAGGTTTCCAAGAAATTCCCCTAGGTGATCCATTCGTAGTAACCCCTTCAAAACGCTCTCCGTTTGCGCCTCGAGTTCTTTAAAAAAATCGGGTAAAGGGATTAACTTATTGATATTTAATGAGTAAAGCACAAGCGGAATAGAAACAGCCATGAGCAATACAGTGAGGCCGATCAAGGTAATGCCAGGCGCCCGACGTGTTTTTAAATAATCCGGCCAATCAGGTTTAATACCGGTCAGGCTGCGATAGAAGGCCCAAACAGTGAATGCGCCGCTGCCACAGAAGGCAAACAAATGCCCAAGGCCGAGTTGCAAACGGATTTGCCATCGATCCATTTCAGGGGAGTTCTCGTTAATCGCCAGGGATGAGTCCCACCCGAAAGCCAAAACCATTGCATTGAACACCACAGCGCCTATGCCGGAACCAAGAATGAACAACCCTAACTGAACCAGCAGTACCATACGAACCCTGGGTTCATAATGTACCCGGTGATCAGGTTCCTGTGAAGGCAAACCAGGTGCAACTGATTCTGTTTCTTCTAACATCTTGTCTGTGGTTTAAGGATACGAACGTACTTTTGCGGCACAAGATAGACCTACCAGCGGATATGACCAACCTTAGCGTAAATGTCAATAAAGTAGCCCTCCTGCGCAATTCACGCGGAGGCAATTTGCCCGATCTGATTCAGGTGGCGAAAGACTGCGAAACTTTCGGCGCCCAGGGCATCACCGTGCATCCCCGTCAGGATCAACGGCATATCCGTTATGCCGATGTGCCTGCGCTCAAAGCAGTGGTAAAAACAGAGTTCAACATCGAAGGCTTCCCGGATCGTTCCTGGCTTAACCTGGTGATCGAAAACAGGCCGCACCAGGCCACCCTGGTGCCTGACGAGTCTGGTCAACTCACTTCCGACCAAGGATGGGATACCGTAAACAAAGCTGGTTACCTCAGGGAAATTATTCAAGAATTGAAAGCAAATGGAATCAGGGTTTCAATTTTTGTCGACCCGGTTGCAAAAATGATTGAAGGTGCAAAATTGATTGGCGCAGATCGCATTGAACTTTACACCGGCCCCTACGCGCATGATTTTGAAACCGACCCTGAATCGGCGGTCAAAGCGTACCGTCAAGCGGCCGAAGTTGCTTATGAAGTTGGAATCGGTGTAAATGCAGGCCACGACCTGAACCTGAAAAATCTTCGTTTTTTTAAAGAAAATTGTCGGGATTTGCTGGAGGTAAGTATCGGTCATGCATTGATTTGTGATGCGCTGTATTTTGGGTTGTCCAATACGGTTAAGATGTATTTAAGGCAATTGTGAGCCGGAATTGATGCGCTTAATGGCCTGAAGTGCCGTTTTTAGACCTATTATTTGAAAACCCGTGTATTAAATTGATAAAAATGTTGATTGCGAAAAATCGCTTTTTTTAACGTTTGCCATATTTGATACATTTCATTGTTTTTTAAAATTTTATAAATACTAAAATAAATTAATTTATAACATTGACTCAAAAAAAAACGATCAACATGAGCGAATTCTCATCGATAGAATTTTACCTTTGGTCGATGAATAATCCTCATTCAACTTGTTTTTAACAATTTGATCCTTCTAAATTTTTCAACCAAATCAAATTTCGTATGAAGCGATTAATTACAACAATCGCGCTCGTTTTGGCTGTTCTTGGAATAGCAAATGCACAGCGCGCTGTGACCGGCATGGTCTCAGGAGATGATGGCGAGCCCCTTATCGGCGCTTCCGTAGCTGTAAAAGGCGCCGCCGCAGGCACCCGCAGCGACATCAATGGTAAGTACACCCTCACTGTTCCCGCAGGATCCGATGTGTTGGTGTTTTCTTACACCGGTTATCAAACACAAGAAATCAAACTGGATGTTTCCAACGTGGTGGATGTGGTATTGGTATCCGGCGTACAGCTCACTGAAGCTGTGGTAACGGCACTTGGTATTTCCCGCGAACAGAAATCACTGGGGTACGCCGTTCAGCAGATTAATGGTGATCAATTAACCAAAGCCCGCGACGCAAACATCGTCAATTCACTTTCAGGCAAGATCGCCGGTGTGAACGTGGTAAGCTCCTCCGGTAACGTAGGCGCGTCTTCCCGTATCGTTATCCGCGGTAACACCTCGATCACTGGTGAAAACCAACCGTTGTTTGTTGTGAACGGTATTCCGATGGACAACTCAAACCGTGGTAACGGCAACACTCAATTCGGTGGCGTTGACTTTGGTAATGCGATTCAGGACATCAACCCGGACGACATTGAGTCGATTTCCGTGTTGAAAGGCCCAAATGCTGCAGCGCTGTATGGCTCTCGCGGTGCAAACGGCGTAATCCTGATCACTACAAAAACCGGCAAAGGCGCCACTAAAGGCTTAGGCGTTTCTTACACGGGCGACATCGGCTTTTCGAATCCATTCCGTCTGCCGAAGTACCAAAATGCTTTCGGACAAGGTGTTGATTTCCAATTCAGTTACGTAGATGGTACCGGTAACGGTGTGTATGATGGCGTAGACGAAAGCTGGGGCCCATCATTCGACTCTGCCATTAACGGAGCTGACGGAATCGACAACGACGGCGACGGCCAAACTGACGAAGCTGGCGAAGGTGAATTGATCGATCAGTTCACAGGCGCTCAACAACCTTGGGTAGCCCACCCTGATAATGTTAAATCAATTTTTGAAACCGGTATTGCTTTTACCAACAACATCGCAATCACCGCAGCAGGCGACCGCTCCAATGCCCGTTTCTCTTTCACGAACCTGGATCAAAAAGGGATGGTGCCAAACACTGATCTGAAAAGAAATACATTCAACCTTGCCTTCGGCATGAAGCTGAATGATAAAATTTCTACAGACGGTAATATCACCTACACGACCCTGAGATCAAACAACCGCCCGGCTATCGGTTATGCGGGCGACAATATCCTGCAGCAAACCATTTGGGCTGGCCGTCAGGTGGATTGGGATTATCTGCGCGATAATTATGATCAACGTGATGCAGACGGAAATATCGTAAACTGGAACCACAACTACCAGAACAATCCGTTCTTCACTTTGTACAACAACACCAAACCGCAGAACAGGAACCGCATCAACGGATACTATTCAGTTTCATACCAAATGTTGCCTTGGCTCAAAGCCACTGGCCGTATTGGTACCGACTTTTACCGCGACAACCGTGAAATTCGTTATGAAAGAGAAACTGTTGACTTCCCGAATGGTCAATTGCAAACTTTCGACTATGCTTCGACGGAAACCAATGCAGACTTCCTGTTGACTGCCAACAAAAACATCAACGATAACTTCTCTGTTTTGGCTACAGTGGGCGCTGCCCGCCGCGACAACAAATTGGTTGGCAATGAATTGACGGCATCAGCTTTGGTAGTGCCTGGCGTATTCAACTTCTCGAATGCAGATGGTACAGTCAATGTAAATCAATTCACCAACAAACAACGGATCAATTCTGTGTTGGGTAGCGTATCGCTCGGATTTTACAACTTTATTTACCTGGACGCTTCTGCTCGTAACGACTGGTCTTCTACCTTGCCTGCTGAAAACCGCAGCTACTTCTACCCAGCCGTAAACCTCGGGCTTGTATTGTCTGAAAAAATCGATATCCCTGGCATTACTTACCTCAAACTGCGTGGTGGTTATGCACAAGCTGGTAAAGATACCGATCCATACCGTTTGGCTTTCGTTTATGGAGCACTGAATCCTTGGGGCAGCACACCTTCCTTTACCTTGCCAGGTGCTCGCCCAAACAGCGATTTGAAGCCTGAACGTGCTAATTCTATCGAAGCAGGCCTTGAACTTCGTGCTTTGAAAAATCGCCTGCGTTTGGATGTAACCTACTACAACACAGAAAACATCGACCAGATCATTCCATTGAACGTTTCTTCTACTTCAGGTTTTGTAAGCCGTATTGCTAACGCCGGTACGATCCAAAACGATGGTGTAGAGGTGCAATTTGGACTTACTCCAATCGACGGCAAAAATTTCCGTTGGGATATTGATTTGAACTGGGCTAAAAACAACTCTTTAGTGAAAGATTTGCCGGAAGGCGTAACAGAACTTACACTGAATACCAACTGGGGTTTGCGTCTGGTTGCCCGTGAAGGTGAAGAATATGGCGTATTGGTTGGCCGTCGTGTAAAACGCGCACCGGATGGTCAAATCATTGTCTCTGAAACCACCGGCCGTCCTATCCAGGATGTTGACGAAAATGGTAGCAATACCAACTTCGTACTTGGTTCCATCACGCCTGATTGGGTTGGCGGTATCCGCAATACATTCAGCTGGAAAGGTTTGACACTCAGCGCATTGGTTGACATGCGCCAAGGATCTGATGTGTTCTCCATGACCTACATTTTCGGACGTTATGCAGGCGTATTGGAAGAGTCTTTGGAAGGCCGTAATACATTGGAAGAAGTTCAAAATGGCTATAATTTCGGTGGCGTTTATGAAGTTAAAGACGGCAACGGAAATGTAACAGGTTATGCGCCAAACACCGTGCTGCAATCAGCTGAAGCATGGAATGCCGACCTTTACAACCGCCGTCACGACCGCGGTGTGTTCGATGGCTCTTTCATCAAATTGCGTGAAATTACCCTGGGTTACGATCTGCCAAAATCATGGTTCAAAAACTCTTTTGTGAACGGTTTGCGCATTGCAGCTTATGGCCGCAACCTGGCTTTGTTGCACAGCAATATCCCACACGTAGATCCTGAAACAGCTTTCGATAACTCTAACGCAATGCAAGGAATTGAATTTGGCCAAATGCCATCGGCTCGTACCTACGGTTTGACCATCGGCGCCAATTTCTAATCCTTCTGCATTTCACTCAATTAAACATCAAATTTATGAAAAATATCAAAATTTGGATGCTGGTTCTGCTGATTGGACTGTCCAATGCATGCACCAAAGACTTTGACAGCATCAATACCAATCCTAACCGTCCGGAAGAAGTGCCATTAACCAATGTGCTTGTTTCGGCGGTCTCTCAAGGCGTTCGCCGAACACATGGCGCCAGCATGAACATGACCTATGCCGGTTTGTGGGCGCAACACTACGCCAAAATTCAGTACATCGACGAAGACTGGTACGAATATCGCCCTGATGCCATGACGGCACACTGGGATGGCATGTACACTGGTCCGTTGGCTGATTTGCAAGACATCATCAACCGTGCGCCAAACCCAAGTAACATGCGGGCTGCCGCTATGACGATGCGTGCTTATTACTTTGCGATCATGACCGATATGTGGGGAAATATTCCTTATACGGAGGCTTTGAGTCCAGATCGTACGTTTAACCCAGTTTATGACAGCCAAGATGTGATCTATGCCGGCCTTATTCAGGAATTGAAGGATGCCGCCGCAATGTTTGATCCAGGTGGCGATAACCTCGGCGCAGGCGATCTGATTTATGCCGGTGATGCAACACTTTGGAAAAAGTTTGCCAATTCTGTACGTGCAAGGTTATTGAACCGCGCTAAAGGCAAAAATGCTGCTTACGCTACTGAATTACAAACGTTGCTTAGCAGCCCGGCAAACCTGATCGCCAGTAATGCAGAAAATGCCCAAATGGGATATGTAGATGCAACAGGAAACGGCTCCAACCCGATTTACAGCAACAAACACAACGATGGCCGTAACGACCATGCGGTGAGCAAAACCCTGGTTGACCTGATGACTGGCGACCCACGTTTGGCTGTGTATGCTGATGTAAACAACGGTGGCAATTATGTTGGCCAACCAAACGGAACTGTTGAGCCCAATCCGTTCTCTGCGGTATCTCAAATCGGCACAGCATTCCGTGATAACCCGCTGAATCCTTCATACCTGTTTACTTATGCTGAGGTGTTGTTCATTAAAGCAGAAGCAAACAATGACAAACAAGCTTACCTGGATGCCATCGCTGCTTCTTGCGAACAATTTGGCGTAACCCCTGATGCAGGTTTCCTGACAGCCGTTGGCACTGCTTATGATGGTGGCGCAGCTAAAGCATTGGGTACACAAAAATGGATTGCATTGTTCGGCGATGGATGCGAAGCATTCTCAGAATTCCGCCGCACCGGATTCCCTTCAGAAGTGGTTGAAGTTCCATTGAGCGGATACCCAGGCCAAGGCGTTCCTCGCCGTTTTGTTTATCCAACCAGCGAAACAGGTAACAATAAGATTAACCTGGAATCTGCTATCCAAGCTCAAGCTATCGATGCCTCCGGCTTGTTTGGCAACAAAATGTGGTGGGCTCAATAATTTAGTAAGTTAGCTACACTCCATTAACTAACTGATGGGCTGTGCTTCTGCGGAAGTACAGCCCATTTTTTCTGCCAACTCTTCCGCTTGATTTTCTAACCCCTGCCATTTTGGCAAATTATACACGCCCGAACTACTTGGAACGAAATGTGCTGTACCACCCCTTTCCTTTTGTCAACATGAATTACCTTTGCGGTTCCAAAAAGGACTCAAAAAACGCGGCTTACCTCGCAGCTGTCATTTCGAAGTGAAAACAAGAAATATGGGATTTGAGGATTTCGCTGAAGTTGGTATATTCAACCAATCGGATCAATCGAATCAATTGAATCAATAAAAATCTACAACGTGTTCGGATTCCTAAAAAAAATCATCGGTACCAAACAAGACCGCGACCTGAAACAATACCAGGCACTGGTACTGGAGATCAATAATAACTACGAAAGCTACCAGTCTCTCTCAAACGACGAATTGCGCAGCAAAACCCTTGAATTCCGCCAGCAAATCAAGGAATACCTCAGTGATATTGACACTGAAATTGCAGCAGTCACTCAAAAAGCCATCGATTCGGAAGATTTTCATGAAAAAGATGAGCTTTTTAAAGAGGTTGATGAACTTCGCAAAAACCGGGATAAATCACTGGAAGAAGTCCTGCTTCATATCTTACCTGAAGCGTTTGCCGTGGTAAAAGAAGCCGGTCGACGTTTTTCTCAAAATGAAACACTTGAAGTTAGCGCAACCGATCACGACCGGATGCTTGCTTCAAAACCTGGAAAAACCTACGTAACTATTGAAGGAGATAAAGCGACCTGGCGCAATAAATGGGTTGCTGCCGGTGGCGATATCACCTGGAACATGGTGCACTACGACGTGCAGTTGATCGGTGGAATGGTACTGCACGACGGCAAAATTTCCGAAATGGCAACGGGTGAAGGTAAAACGCTCGTCGCTACGTTGCCCGCCTATCTGAACGGCGTTGCCGGCGAAGGCGTTCATATCGTTACAGTGAATGATTACCTGGCACGACGCGACTCCGAGTGGGTCGGCCCTTTGTATGAGTTCCTGATGCTGACCGTAGATTGTATCGATAAATACCGCCCGCACTCCAAAGAACGTATCGATGCCTACCGTGCCGATATTACCTTCGGTACCAATTCTGAATTCGGTTTCGATTACCTGCGCGACAACATGGTAACCACCGTCGAAGAACTTGTACAGCGCAAACATCACTACGCGATCGTGGATGAGGTGGACTCGGTTTTAATTGACGACGCCCGTACGCCATTGATCATTTCAGGACCCGTTACCCGCGGCGCTGAAGATCAGGAATACGTAGAGCTGAATCCTACAGTTAAACGCCTGCTGGAAGAGCAAACGAAATTGGCTGCCAAATTCCTGTCTGATGCTAAAAAGCTGATTTCTGAAGGGAATGCAGGTGGTGAAGAAGGCGGAGGTGGAATTTCGTTGTTGCGTGCTCACCGTGCGCTGCCAAAATCAAGGCCTTTGATCAAATTCCTCAGCGAGGAAGGCATGAAGGTTTTGTTGCAAAAAACAGAAAACATCTACCTGCAGGAAAATGCCAAAAGAATGCCTGAGGTAGACCGGGAGTTGCTTTTTACCATCGATGAAAAAAACCGCAGTGTTGAATTGACTGAAAAAGGAGTGGAATACCTGTCGAGTTTCAACAATGATCCAAGTTTCTTCATCATGCCTGATATCGCATCGGAATTAGTCCGTATCGACAAAGATGAAGAGCTCGACCATGAAGAGAAAGTAGGCGCCAAAGAACGCTTGTCGCAAGATTTCGGTATCAAAAGCCGTCGTATCCACGCCATTCAGCAGTTGCTAAAAGCCTATGCACTGTTTGAAATCGATAATGAATACATCGTTGTAGAAGGCGAAGTGAAAATTGTGGATGAACAGACGGGTCGTGTCATGGAAGGGCGCCGCTATTCCGATGGATTGCACCAGGCCATAGAAGCCAAAGAAAACGTAAAAGTGGGCGAAATCACCCAAACCTATGCAACCGTTACGCTCCAGAATTATTTCCGGATGTACCACAAGCTATCAGGTATGACGGGTACTGCCGAAACCGAAGCGAAAGAGTTGTGGGATATTTACAAACTCGATGTGGTGGTAATTCCTACCAACCGCTCGATTGTTAGAAAAGACGAAGAAGACCTGGTTTACAAAACAGCCAGGGAAAAATACAATGCAGTAATCGATGATATCATCAAACTGCGCAATGCCGGCAGGCCAATTCTGGTGGGTACTACTTCGGTCGAAATTTCTGAATTACTCTCCAGGCTGTTAAAACTTAAAGGTATCGACCATAACGTTCTGAATGCCAAGCAGCACCAGCGCGAAGCTGAAATCGTTGCCGAAGCCGGCCAGGCCGGTAAAGTGACCATTGCGACGAATATGGCCGGTCGCGGTACCGACATCAAACTTGGCCCAGGTGTAAAAGAAGCGGGCGGTTTGGCCATTATCGGTACAGAACGCCATGAAAGCCGCCGAGTCGATCGCCAGTTGCGTGGCCGTGCAGGCCGTCAGGGTGACCCCGGTTCTTCCCAATTCTATGTTTCGCTCGAAGATCCGCTCATGCGCCTGTTCCAAAGCGATCGTATTGCCGGTTTGATGGATAAACTCGGACACAAAGATGGCGATGTAATCCAACACTCGATGGTTACAAACAGCATTGAGCGGGCGCAGAAAAAAGTGGAAGAAAACAACTTTGGCATTCGCAAGCGGTTATTGGAATACGACGATGTCATGAACATCCAAAGGGAAGCGATTTACCGCAAACGTCGCAATGCCTTGATGGGAGAACGTCTGGCTGTTGATATCAACAATGCCTTTATTTCAATCGCCACTGAATTGGTGCAGGCACACCGAGAGGGCGGCGATTTTGAAACTTTCCGTCTCGACAGCATCCGCCTGATTGGTGTCGACCCTGAAATGGATCCGGCCTGGTTCAAATCCGCTCCGATCGGCACCGTTCACGCAACTTTCCAACAACAGGTATTCAACCAATACGAGCATAAATCGGGGCAGGTCGGCGACCGACTGTTGCCGATTATCAAAGAAGTGCACACCAACGAAGGCCATCGCTACAAACGTATCGTAGTGCCTTATACCGATGGCTCACTGGATATTCATGTGAGTGCCGATATGGAAAATGCCATCAAATCGGAAGGGAAAACCATCATGAGGGATGTCGAAAAAGTAGCTACGCTGGCATTGATTGATGATGCATGGAAAGAACATCTGCGCAATGTTGACGACCTGAAAGAGTCGGTACAAGGCGCTAGCTTCGAACAAAAAGACCCGCTGGTGATTTATAAAATGGAAGCGTATAACCTGTTTGAAGGTTTGATCGGCCATATCAACGGAAGTGTCACGTCTTTCCTGCTTAAAGGCACATTGTCGCTACCAGATCAGCAGGATATCCAACGTTCCCAACAGCAACAGCAACAAGCAGAAGCCATGCGCCGCGCTCAATCAAACCGATTGCGCACCAACAACCAGCAGCAACGCACAGAAACCCAGGAGGCCGCTCAACGCGCCGCTATGTCGGCCAGCCACAACGGACCGGTGCAGCGTGTCCAACCGATTGTGAGAGAAAAAGTGGTAGGCCGCAATGAGCCATGCCCTTGCGGCAGCGGCAAAAAGTACAAACATTGCCACGGAGCAGGATAAGACTGGATGCTGGATGCTGGATATTAAAGATTTGGTTAATCAGTATCCAGTATCCAGCATCCAGCATTATCCTACATGGACAGAGACAACAGCCCTTCCGGAAGGATCATTTAGGCTCTGGAACGATTTGTCCCATGCTAGAGCGACCGGGCTTGAACAGGCGACGGATGGCACCGACGGCACACAGGCAGCCGCAGCATCTGAAGGGAAGTGTTCGCTGAAAATACAACGGTAGTAATATTCTTCCTTGTTCATCGGCGGATTGATCGGGAAGCGGTATTTCGCATTCGCAAGGTCTTCATCTGTAACAGACAGCGAAGTGACCGCTTTCAAGGTGTCAATCCAGCTATATCCAACGCCATCGGAGAATTGTTCCTTCTGACGCCAGGCAATTTCTGCCGGGAGCATATCCTCAAATGCTTTGCGCAAAATCCATTTTTCAATTTTGCCGCCTACCGGGCGCTTATCCTCAGGATTTAAACGCATGGCAACGTCCATAAACTCTTTGTCCAGAAATGGAACGCGGCCTTCCACGCCCCAGGCTGCCAATGATTTGTTGGCTCGCAAGCAATCATAAAGGTGCAATTTGCTCAGTTTGCGCACAGTTTCTTCATGAAATGCCTGCGCATCCGGCGCCTTATGGAAATACAAATAGCCACCAAACAATTCATCCGAGCCTTCGCCCGACAACACCATTTTGATGCCCATCGATTTGATGACCCTTGCCATGAGGTACATCGGTGTTGATGCCCGAACGGTGGTTACATCGTACGTTTCAAGGTGGTAGATCACATCCCGGATAGCATCGAGTCCTTCCTGGATCGTGAAATGGATTTCGTGATGGATCGTTTTTAAATAATCGGCCATTTTGCGTGCTGCCGCCAGGTCGGGAGCGCCTTTTAATCCCACAGCGAAAGAGTGTAATTGCGGCCACCAGGCTTCGCTAACATTGCCGGTTTCAATCCGTTTTGGGGCGAATTTTTTGGCAATGGCTGCAATAATGGAAGAATCCAGGCCTCCGGAGAGTAAAACGCCGTAAGGAACATCCGACATGAGTTGCCGCTCAACAGCCGCTTCCAATGATGCGCGCAATTGTTGGATGTCAGAAAGGTTGGAAGCTACAGCTTCGTAATTATCCCATTCCCTGGTATACCATTTTTGAGGCTCCATACCTTCAGCGCTGTGCAGGTAGTGGCCGGGCGGAAACTCCTTAATTTGTTTGCAAATGCCTTCCAGGGCTTTCAATTCGGAAGCAACGTAGAATTGACCGTGTTGATCCCAACCCATATACAGCGGAATGATACCCATGTGGTCGCGGGCAATGAAAAATACATCTTTTTCAGTGTCGTAAAGGGCGAACGCAAAAATTCCGTTAAGCTCTTCAAGAAAACCGGCGCCTTTTTCCGCATACAACGGCAAAATTACCTCACAGTCGGATTCCGTTTGAAAATCATAGCGCCCTTCATATTGCGAGCGGATTAATCGGTGGTTGTAAATCTCGCCGTTTACCGCCAAAACATACCTGCGATCCGGTGAATAAAGTGGTTGCCCACCCGAAGCCGGATCGACGATGGCCAGGCGTTCGTGAGAAAGCGTTGCTTTGTCGCAACTAAATACGCCACTCCAATCAGGACCACGGTGACGCAGTTTTTTAGACATGCCTAACACTTGTTCCCTGGTTTGGTTATTAGTAGCTTTTGTGCCAAAAAGGCCGATGAATCCGCACATGGTGATCTGATTTATTGCAAAATGATTAATGAAATAAAACTACTGTTGAGTTTTTGTTAAAAATCGACGCAAACATAAAGGCATTTTCAATAACACGCAACTTTTACTAATAAATTTGTAATTAATTATTTTAATTTTTAATAATTAGGTATGATTTTGTTTATATTTATGAAATAGTGTAAACTTCAAAGGCGATACCGGAGGTTCAAGCCCTGAAAGGGCGGAATCTGGCAAGGTAGGGTGAAGCCCTACTTTCAATGGCGATGCTGGAGGTTCAAGCCCTGAAAGGGCGGAATCTGGCAAGGTAGGGTGAAGCCCTGCTGGAGAGCTAACGATGGCTCCAGCCCTGAAAGGGCGGAATCTACCAAAGTAGGGTGAAGCCCTACTGGAGAGCTAATGATGAATCAAGCCCTGAAAGGGCGGAATCTGGCAAAGTAGGGTGGAGTCTTAATTAGTAATGCAACAACGCACCGATCGCCTCCGCCACCTTTTCGATGGATGGAATCATGGTTTGTTCGAGCGTGGAATTCAGTGGTACGGCAGGCATATCTGCAGCGCCTATAGTCCGAACAGGCGCATCGAGCGCTTCGAAACAATGTTCCTGGATGCGCGCCGCGAGGGTCTGCGCAAAGGAGCCATTTTGCTGCTCTTCTGTCACCACCAACACTTTGCCGTGTTTCCGAGCGGAGGTGTACATAGCTGCTTCATCGAGTGGACATAGTGTACGCAGGTCGACTATTTCAACCTGTCCCTGGAATTGATCATTCGCAGCATTTAATGCCCAATGCACACCCATACCATAGGTAATTACAGCCAGTGTTTCTCCCTGTTTGATCCGATCAGGATTGGCTTCAAGTGCAATCCGAGCCTTGCCGAAAGGAACAACATAATCCTCGTCGGGTTCTACACACCGCGCAGTATCCGTACCGCGTACTTTGCTCCAATATAATCCCTTGTGCTCAAAAATGACTACAGGGTTTGGGTCGTACCAGGCTGCTTTCATCAGCCCTTTCATATCGGCGCCGTTGCTCGGATAAGCGATTTTGACACCCCGAATTTGGGCTACTACAGTTTCAACGCTGCTGCTGTGATAAGGCCCTCCGGAACCGTATGCGCCGATGGGAACGCGAATTACGCAACTGGCAGGCCATTTGCCATTACTCAGGTAGTAGGATCGGGAAACTTCCGTAAAAAGTTGGTTTAAGCCGGGCCAGATATAATCAGCAAATTGTACTTCCACGATGGGACGCAAGCCAGTAGCGCTCATGCCCACGGTGCTGCCGACAATAAATGCTTCCTGTATTGGGGTGTTGAACACCCGGTTGTCGCCGAATTTTTCAGCCAGTGTGGCTGCTTCGCGAAACACGCCTCCCAACCTTTTGCCAACATCCTGTCCGTATAAAATGCATTCAGGATGCTTGCGCATCAGTTCTTCAATGGCGAACAACGCACAATCCACCATCACCTTGGTTTCTCCGGAGCTCGGGGTTCGATTTCCTTTTTCTTCAGTGACCGGAGTAGGAGCGAATACATGCTTGAAAAGGTCTTCCGGGCGCGGGTCCTCGGCGTTTTTTGACTGCTCGAAATCAGCGGCAACCACTTTTTGAGCCTGCTTTTCCAGCTTATGAAGATCGGTTTCGGTGAAACCCAATTCCAGCATTCTATGTCGCAAAATGGGGTAGGGGTCTCGCGAGGCGTGTTCTTCCAAATCATCGCGATACCATTCTTTCCGGACGCCCGATGTGTGATGATTCAACAAAGGCACCCTGGCGTGCAGTAGAATTGGCCGGCGTTCGCGGCGAATCTTGCCAATTACTTCGGTGACGGTTTTCCAGCAAAGTTCAAAATCATTACCTTCAATACTCACGGCTTCCAGTCCCGGAAACCCTTTGGCATATTGAGCTGCGTTGGCAACGCGCGTTTCTGCTGCATTGGCAGAAATATCCCAACCATTATCCTGTACGAGGTAAAGAATGGGCAGTTGTTTGAGCACTGCCATTTGGAATGCTTCGGCTATTTCACCTTCGGTGACGGAGGCATCGCCCAGGCTGCAAACCACCAGCCCTGGTGTTTGACCGGCGTCGGAAAGATGCAGGTTTTCTGCCAGACGCAAGCCCAATGCAGCGCCGGTTGCCGGGATAGCTTGCATGCCGGTTGCGCTGCTTTGATGGGGAATTTTTGGAAAATTATCCTCACGAAGCGAAGGATGGCAATAGTAGGATCGGCCGCCTGAAAACGGATCGTCGCGTTTGGCCATCAACTGCAACATGAGTTGAAACGGGCGGAGGCCCATCCCTAACAACATGGAATCGTCCCGGTAATATGGGTAAGCAAAATCCTGGGGCAATAGTTGCATGCCTAC
>JAEUUR010000005.1 GCA_016787465.1 Saprospiraceae bacterium
AGAAGGCCGATTGTGTACGTACACAATCGGCCTTCTTAATTATTATAAAATACTATTTGCCCCTCAACTTCACATAAGCTTGAAAACGGTCTGCGTTTACCTTATGCGCTGCAAATGTTTCAGCAAATGCGTGGGTGCCCGAGTCGTCCGGTTTGGCGCAAAAATAGAGGTAGTTATGTTTTTCACGGTTCAATACAGCATCCAATCTTGGAATGGAAGCCATACTGATCGGGCCTGGCGGCAGCCCTTTATACATGTAGGTGTTGTAAGGAGAGTCAAAAGTTGTATGGTATTGGGTTACCCGTCTGGTAGCAAAATCGCGTGTAGCGAATACGCAAGTGGGGTCGGCCTGCAATTTCATATCAATTCGAAGCCGGTTCAGATAAACGCCGGCAATCGTTGGTTTTTCGCTGTTGGCATTCGTTTCACGCTCGACGATGGAAGCGAGGGTATACACCTGTGCTTCATTCAGTCCAAGATTTGCTGCCTTTTGTTGCCTTTCATCTTTCGCCCAGAATGCATCGTGTTCCTTAGCCATGCGTGCAAAAAAGGCTTTGGCATCCGTATTCCAAAATAATTCATACGTATTAGGAATGAAAATAGACATCAGCGTCGCATCATTCAGGTTGTATTGTTTGAGAAATTGCTGGTCGCGAAACAGCTGAAGAATAGAGAGTGAATCGGCTTCAATAAACCGAGCCGCTTTACCCGCCACTTCTTCCGGCAATCGTTCGGTATTTAAAACAAGTTTGACTGGTGTTTGGGCGCCGCTGCGCAAATGCTGAATTAACTGTCGGTTGGTCCATCCGGGTTTTACCTCGAACCTGCCTGCGCGCATTTTGTCTTTTTTATAATTCATCTGCTCTGCAAGCCACCGAAAATTCACCTCGTCACGGATAAATTTTCCTTTTTTGAGGATAGATACCACTTCTTCAAATGAAGCGCCGGTGGGGATACAAACGAATGTATCGTTGAGTTCATTAGGTACAGCCTGAAAGAACATACCTTTTATAGGTTGCCAGGCTAAATAGGCGCCGACGAAACTTGCAATCAAGAATACCAGGAGGATAATACGTCGGGTAGATTTCTGAATAGTCATGCGTTTACGAACGTGCAAATTGCTGGTGATGGCGTTAGATTGGTCCAACATACTTCAAAATTAAGATTGTGATCATCGGTAAGAGGTGGTTGGATTAAAAAAACGCAAGAAAGTATAAACCTCTATGCTTTGCCCAGGTTTTGAGCGAAAAAGCCCAATAAGTCACCCAGGGTTTCTTTCAAATCTTTTCTATTGACAACCAGGTCAACGAAACCGTTTTCCAACAGGAATTCGGCTGTTTGGAATCCTTCGGGTAAATCTTTTTTGATAGTTTCCCGAATTACCCTCGGCCCGGCAAATCCGATAAGCGCTCCAGGTTCAGCCAGATTAATATCACCCAGCATAGCGAATGAGGCTGTCACCCCACCGGTTGTCGGATCGGTCATCAGTGAAAAATAAGGCAATCCGGCTTTTGCCATCAACGTCAATTTTGCGCTGGTTTTGGCCATTTGCATCAAGGAAAATGCGCTTTCCATCATACGTGCGCCACCCGATTTGGATATGATCATCAATGCCGAACGTGTTTTTAACGCATGATCAATCGCCAGGGAAATTTTTTCACCAACTACTGACCCCATGGAGCCTCCAATGAATCTGAAATCCATAGCGGCAATTACCAATGGCCGGCCTTCTACATTACCCGCTCCGATAGCCAACGCATCGTTCAGACCAGTTTTTTTCCTGGTTTCATCCAGCCGTTTGTCGTAAGGTTTTAGATCCGTGAAATGAAGAAAATCCACAGAAACCAAATCATCATGTAACGTAATATAGTCCTGTTCGTCAAACAGTATATCGAAATACTCCGTAGAGCCGATCGGAGTATGCCAATCGCACTTCGGACATTTGTAATAATTGTCGCGAAGTTGTTTGGTTGTACTCGTTTCCTTACATTTTTTACACTGGAACCATACGCCCTCAGGCACGTCTTTTTTTGACTTGGTAGCCGTTGTAATACCTTCTCGCAGTCGTTTATACCAACTCATAAGCGATTTTTAGGTTTGGGCAAAGTTGAATGATTGTTCCTTGGGAGGGCAAAGATAATTTGAAAACAATAAAACCATAAACTCTTGCGATAAAGAGCGCGATTTTTGCCGAGACAAATCAGTAAAACACATGCAGCACACGATGAGCAATACATTGAACATGCAAAAATTATGTATATTTTGGGCCTGCGTCTTAAGTGGTTTTCACGCCGTAGCGCAAGGTTTTCAGATTAAAGCGGAAATTAAAGGCTTGGGTAGCAACGTAGCCTATTTGGGTTTTTATGAAGGCGGCAAAGCATACAGCCTCGATACTTTATTGGCGGGGGGTGGGTCTGATCAGTTTTCTGCAAGTTATGTGTCATTGTCGCCTGGTATCTATTTTTTGACTACCAACAAGGGTAAAATGTTCGATTTTGTCGTGTCAAAACCTACTGACACCATAATTATTGGCCTTGATCTAGCGCGGCCTGACTCTGCATGGTCGATTAATTCGCCTGAGAATGAAGCTTTTTTCCGCTTTGAAACATACCGAAAAAAATTAGAGTCGGCGATCGACCAACATAAAAACATGAGGAACATGATGGCGAAAGCAACAGAAGGAGATACATCAGTGGTCAATCCGGTCGACCGAAAAATCAGTGCTTTATATATTCAAACGGATTCGCTTGCGCTGGATTTTGTAAAACGCCGCCCCAACGACCTGTTTTCGGCTATGCTGCGATCCGTACGCCCTCCGGAACCTCCTGCTTCGATCAAACCGTTGAACAAAAACGGGCAGCCCAATCCGGCATACCAGGTTTGGCAAAAAAAACACTTTTGGGACAACACTGATTTTTCAAATGAAACCTTACTGAAGAATGTATTCTGGCAAGTATTTTTCGACAATTACTTTGCCCGTTACGTTAAACCGCTACCGGATTCTATTATTAATTCTGTTGATGAAATACTGAGGGAAACGCCCAAGAACGGTGCGTTTTACAGGTTTATCGTATTGAGAATTACCCAATACTATGAAATGAATGAATTCGCCGGCGCGGATCGTATTTTTGTACACATGGTTGATCGATTTTTAAAAAAGGATGAAACGCCCTGGCTCGACCAAGCCACTTTGGAGCGTTTGGATTACAAAGCCTCGGTACATCGCCCAAACCTAACCGGAAGTTTAGCCACTAACTTCACCATGAAAGATGAAACCGGCAAACAAATTGAATTATACGAAATAGATGCGCCTGTAACGGTGCTCATTTTTTACAGCCCGTTGTGTCAGCATTGCATGGAAGTGATGCCTAAAATTTATCAAACCTGGTTGGATTACGCTGCCAAATCGGTGGCCGCGCTGGCCATCAACACTGATAAACAAGAAGCCTACTGGAAAAAGTTTGTAGCACAGCAGCATTGGAACTGGCACGATCTTTCAGATGAAAATCAAATTGAACAGCTTGACAAACAATTTGGAATTTACAGCCTGCCGGTCATTTATGTACTTGATCGCCAGAAGCGGATTTTATACAAACGTGTAAAGCCTAATGAGTTAGGAAATTTGTTGTCAAAAGTATTATAAGCTCCAGTAACCCAGGTATTTCAAAAATAACTTAACCAGATTCTCTGCATCTGAAATGGCCCGGTGATGCTGGCCTGTAAAAAGAATCTGTTCCATTTCAACTGCCTTTTTCAACCCAGGGGCACTTTTCATCCGTTTCATCATTCTGTACTGTTCTTTAATATTGACATGGCTTTGAGTCCATTCGTGTTCCAGGCGATGCATCCGGCAATCGGACGCAAACAGCCTCTTGTCAAAATTCCCCCATGAACACAGCAAAAAATCCTCTTCATGAATACGGCCCCAATCCCAAAACTCTTCAATAACCAAAGGAAAATGTTTGGCCCTGTTGACATCATCCTGTTCAATACCGGTTAACTGCCGACAAAATGGAGACAGTATAGGGTGTGCCTGGGGTTTTACAAAACGGTTAAACTTACCGCGTACTTCTCCATATTCATTAATTTTATATGCCCCAATTTCGATGGTTTCCTGCACATAATCCGGAGGATGTGTTTCCCAGCATGTAGCTTCAAGGTCGTAAATAATGTAGTTCATTTTGTGGTTAAGCATTTATCTAAGTCCCACCGCATGCAAACAGTACCAAAGAAATAAACGCCATTTTTGTTTTTGCGTGTGATAGAACAATTGAATTTCGAAGGCCGGGTCGGGCTGATGTACCGTGGGGAGTATCAAAGGAAATTCGATTTTCCCTGCCCGAACTTGTTGGTGTTTTAAGGAAGCTTTTGTGTTGGTGGCTGTTTCCGTCCCAACACCTGTGTTTTGAATTAGGTTCCGTGCCGGGACGATACACAAGCCTTCATTTTTTAAGATGCTGTAAAACCATGCATAGGCCCATGAATTATTTTTGCCCTGTTTGGTGGTTTCAAACTTATCCAGCATGTAGGTTTGAGCCATTGGATTTCGAATAAACCCCTTGATTTTTTCCTCCGATACAAACGATTCCAAACCCTCAAACTCCAGCGTCATTTGTTGCCATGCCCTGCGCCAGGAAGCCCAACCCCAAACAAGGCTGAATTTGGAGAAGATAACACTTTGCGGCAAGTGTTTTACAAACCTTTCAGCAACATTTGAGCCGGCAATGTGCATAATTTTGTTATCAAAACGGTATTCCTTGAGCAACGTTTCGCAAAATTGAAAAAAGCTGTGGTCTGGAATGCAGTCATCTTCCAGAATAATGCCTTCGGGCTCAGCCGTGAAAAACCAGTTGAGCGCATCATAAACGCCATGTCGCAACCCTTTGTTTTCAGTGCGAAAAAGCGTGAATATTTCGCAAGGCCAATCAATGGATTGTACCAATGAACGGCATTTTTCCACCTGTGCGACTTCGTCGTCTTTATTGGGTCGCGGTCCATCCACATGCACGTACACACGGGCTGGGCGAGCCTCCCGTACGCGGTCCAGCACAGCGCCGGCTTGATCTGGTCTGTTAAAAAACAACAATAAAACTGGAGTTTGCATGCCAGGTTGGTCTACTTGAGGATTTTCAAGGTATTTTCGCCGCAAATATGAACAATCCAATTGAAGGCTGGTTGCCAAAAGTTACCTTACTTACCACTTACCCGCATGGCGGCGCCGGTGTTGCGTGTCGGCGGCTGGCTGGCGCTTTAGGAAAATCAGGTATTGAAACTAACCTTTTAACACAATCTGATGTGTCGGGGCGTTTCAATTTTATTGCAGAAAGGTTGACCTTTTTGCCCTGGGAAAGGAATAAATCAGTCCGGTTTTCTTTTTCCCTGGCAAATTTTGGAAGCGACATCAGCAAACATCCGCTTATAAACCAAGCCGATGTAATTCACTTGCATTGGTGGAACCAGGGGTTTCTTTCCATGAAAAACCTGGCTCAACTTGGCCGCTTGAATAAAACCATTGTTTGGACGCTGCATGATATGTGGGCATTCACCGGGGGGTGCCATTATGACTGGGGATGTGGAAGGTATCAGGTTCACTGTGGGAATTGCCCTTATTTACGGTTCCGGTTTGAAAACGATCTTTCCAACTCGATTTGGCGGAGAAAACAAACTTATTACCCCAAAAACATGCGCATTGTAACCTGCAGTAAATGGCTGGCCGAAAAAGCCCGATCCAGCAGTTTGTTGTCTGGTTTTTCAATTACAGACATTCCGAATCCTATCGACACTGAACAATTTAAGCCGGTAAATAGAAATCTAAAAAACGAATTCCGGCAAAAACTTGGACTTGAACCCGACACCCCTCTGATCCTTTTTGCCGCGATGAATATTAAAAACCCATTTAAAGGGTTTGTTTATTTTAAAGAAGCGATCAGTGCCTTACAACATATTCAATTAAAAAAACAGCCGGTTGTGGTGGTGGTTGGCAAGGGCGATCAGGCAGATTTTGAAGGCCTACCCTTTCCGGTACGCCAGTTGGGGCTCATTCGCGATCCGAATGAAATGGCGCACATATACGCCTCCTGTGATGTATTTGTAATTCCTTCGTTGGAGGAGAATTTGCCAAATACGATCATGGAAAGTTTATCATCAGGCACACCGGTTGTAGGGTTTGATGTAGGAGGGATACCTGAAATGATCGAAGATGGAATTTGCGGGAAGGTAACTACTGCGAAAAACAGCCGTCAAATGGCAGCCGATATCGCCTGGGTACTCCAAGATGAGGTACATCAACAGAGGTTGGGACTGCAAGCCAGGGCAAAAGTTTTAAACCAATACACCGAGCAGATAGTTGCTGAAAAATACCTTAGTATTTATCGCAGGTGAGTTCGGGTGTCCGGGCGTTTGTCTCCAAAGCACGTTCTTAAATTTAAAATTTAAAACGCTAAATGTAAAATGTAACTCGAACAAAAACACATAAACACCCAAACACCTAAACACCCAAACACCCAAACACTATCTTTGCAGCGGTTCATATCACAAAAGTCAAAAGAACATACACATAAAATGGCAAAAAAGGACGATTTTATTGCTGAAATTCAAGCTGGTTACACATTCAGTGGCGCATCAATCGTATTGGGCGGAGCGATGCTCGATGCGGAGGCAATTCATGGGCTTCAGATAAAAGTGCCATTGCGTACCCTGAACAGGCATGGCCTGATTGCTGGCGCAACAGGTACCGGAAAAACTAAAAGTTTGCAGGTGCTGGCGGAGCAACTTTCTGCAAACGGCGTACCCAGTCTGCTTATGGACGTCAAAGGCGACTTGTCCGGCATTGCCATGCCCGGTAACGATCATCCGAAAATCACGGAACGTGCCGGTAAAATTGGAGTTAGTTGGCATCCGACAGGCAATTCTATTGAGTTTTTAACGCTTTCCGGTGAAAAAGGCGCTCGTTTGCGGGCAACTGTAAGCGAATTCGGCCCAGTATTGTTCAGCCGGATTCTTGGTCTGAATGATACACAAGGAGGAGTTATTGCCGTTGTGTTTAAATATTGCGATGATAGGGGATTGCCATTGCTGGATTTGAAAGACTTCAAAAAAGTGTTGCAATACCTTGGCAATGAAGGCAAGGCCGAAATCGAAGCGGAGTTTGGTCAGTTTTCAGCCGCTACGGCAGGTACCATTCTGAGGAAAGTGGTAGAGCTTGAACAACAAGGCGCCGAACTGTTCTTTGGCGAATTGTCTTTCGACGTAAAAGATCTCGCTCGAATTGATGAAAATGGTCGTGGTGTAGTCAGCATTGTTCGATTGACCGATATTCAGGATCGACCCAAATTGTTCAGCACATTTATGTTGCAGATGCTGGCCGAGATATACGCCTCTTTTCCGGAAGAAGGCGATATGGACCAACCTAAATTGTGCATATTTATTGATGAAGCTCACCTCGTATTCCAGGAGGCTACTTCAGCTTTGATGCAACAGTTGGAGGCAATTATCAAACTGATTCGTTCCAAAGGCGTCGGTATCTATTTTATTACACAAAATCCGGCAGATATACCTGAAAGCATTTTGGCGCAATTGGGATTGAAAATTCAACACTCTTTGCGCGCGTTCACCGCTAAAGACCGCAAAGCCATCAAACTTGCCGCCGAAAACTATCCGATTACCAAATATTACCAAACCGAAGATTTGCTCACCGCATTGGGTATCGGTGAAGCCATCGTCAGCGTGTTGAATGAAAAAGGGATTCCAACGCCGCTTGCGCACACGCTCATGCGTGCGCCTGAGAGCAGAATGGATATCCTTACGCCAACAGAAATCGATCATATTTTAAACAATTCGGCGCTGGCACGAAAATACAACCAGGAAATTGACCGCGAAAGCGCCTATGAAATTCTGACAGGTAAAATTGCTGAAGTCCAGGAGATGCAATCTGAACGCGAGCAAAACGCGCCCGCATCATCCCGCCAGGAAAAAGAAACGCCTGGAATGTTGGAAACTATTGCCAAGGATCCGCTTGCCCGGCAAATCGGACGCACCGTTGCACGTGAACTTACCCGCGGATTATTGGGAGTTTTTGGCCTGGGAGGTAGTACAAGGCGAACTGCCAAGAAAAAAACCGGATGGTTTTAGGATGTTGACAACCTGTGGAAAACGGGGGGATAACTTTCTACAAAAATGTTCCACGCTCTGAAATGAGGCTGCGTACTTTTGCCCACACACAATCAAAATCTACCATTTGATATGCTGAAAGATATGGGCAAAGTCATTACGATCGCCAACCAGAAAGGCGGCGTTGGAAAAACCACCACCGCGATTAACCTGGCCGCCTCCCTGGCAATTTTGGAAAAAAAAGTGCTTTTGATTGACGCCGATCCACAGGCAAATGCCTCGTCCGGTGTCGGTCATCCGGCTCCTGATGAGGAAAAGCCGACTTTGTACGACTGCCTGGTGCATGGTGCCGATCCGCGTGCGGCTATTCTTGAAACCGAAACACCCAATCTGTCCTTGTTACCTTCGAATATTGACCTGGTAGGCGCTGAATTGGAAATGGTCAACATTCCTAACAGGGAATATGTCCTGAGAGGTGTTGTCGGCGAACTTCGCAACGAATACGATTATATTTTCATCGATTGCCTCCCCTCCCTGGGTTTGATCACCGTTAATGCACTCGTTGCGGCGGATACAGTACTCATTCCTGTGCAATGTGAGATGTTTTCATTCGAGGGTCTGGCTAAATTGAAAAACACCGTTGATATGATCCGTCAGGGATTCAATCCGAATCTACAGGTTGAAGGATTGCTCATTTCAATGTATGACAGTCGCCTGCGTCTTGCCAATGCCATCGTAGAGGAGGTACGCAATAGCTCAACCGATTATGTATTTGAAACGATCATTCACCGCAACAGCCGCGTAGCCGAAGCCCCTATGTCGCACACACCGGTTGCTTTGTATGATGTGAGTTCAAAAGGCGCAACGAACTTCTTCAACTTAGCAGAAGAATTCCTCCGTAAAAACCACAATTAACAAAAGTCAACCAGCACACCCACTATGGCAAAGGCTAAATTCGATACCGGCGGCATCAAAGCGCTCCTGGGCAACCCAAAACAATTGGAAAAAGCCGTTCAGGAAAACCCTCAGGAAGTAGTTCGTGAACTGGCAACCACCGTTGCGATGGTACCTATCAGCCAGGTCAAAACAAACAGCGGCCAACCACGTAAAGCATTCGACAAAGAAGCACTCGAAGAGCTTGCGGCCAGTATTCGTGCGCATGGAATCATTCAACCCATTACGGTACGTCGTATCCAGGACAAGGAATATCAGATTATCTCCGGTGAACGGCGATACCGCGCCGCTCAAATCGCCGGGCTGAAGGAAATTCCGGCCTATGTCCGACTGGCAAATGACCAGGAATTGCTGGAAATGGCGCTCATTGAGAATATTCAGCGGGAGGATTTGAATGCCTGGGAAATCGCAGTTTCTTATGGTCGGTTGGCTGAAGAATTCAAACTTACCCATGAAGAGCTGTCAGCAAGGGTGGGTAAACAACGGTCTACGATCACCAATTACCTGCGACTGCTCAAGTTCGAAGGCGATCCAGATATCAAAAAGGGAATTATTGAAAACCGTATCAGCATGGGTCATGCGCGCGCGCTTGCAGGTGTGGACGATTACGCCATTCGGAACTCCATCTACAAACAGATTGTCGAATCCGATTTGTCAGTACGTGCGGTTGAAGCCTTAATAGCCAGCTACCAGGAAAGTCGCAAACCCAAGGACGGCAAAAAAGACGCCGGACTTTCGCCTCAATTGCGTGAAATTCAAGATCGGTTGAATGCATTCTTCGGCGCTAAAGTCCAACTCAAACGTGAAAACACGGGAAAAGGTCAAATTGTGATTAAATTTTCCAACGACGCTGAATTAAATCGTTTGCTGGACTCGATTGAACGATAGTTTTTCAGGAAATATCGAACTCCACCGCCATTTCTGCCGCAAATTCATTTGATGCTCCCACCACCCACTGTTCGGGTGTTGGGAGCATCTCTTCCAGGAACCATGTACCCGGATTTCGTTTCAATTCTTTTTGGAACAACCACATTGATACAACCAGGAGTTGATCAAAATACTGTGGTTTGTGCCTGCCCGTCGCGGCGCGTGCAAAAAATCGCCTCGGTATGCCGATTTGTTGAAACCATTGCCTTATTTCAAGGTAAAATTTTTCCGGTGAAATATCATCATTAAACCTCGAAAGCTGTTCCTCCGGTATTTGCCATGCTGCCCGAGCCAACACCAGGCTTTCATATTCAACCCTTTTCATAAAGACAATATCACCATCCAGCACCTCCGTTGGCCGATGGACAGTAAACACGGCTGACGAAACTGCAGGCACGCCCAAATGCCATAAAATTTGCATCACTGGAGGTTTGTTGTCTGGCGCTTCCAGGCCAAGGTCTGTGAGGTGGAATACCTCTGCGCCGGCAGGGTCATACAACTCTGGCCCATCCGGCGTTTGAATCACTGCAATGTCCGCTAATCGCAAATTCTTCCTAGTCCCCACTACCCTACCATCCGGCGTCAACAGCCCTTTTGAGGTGTAAATTGATTGAAAATTAGCATTTGACCAGCCATGCCAAGGGAAAACAAGGGTTTCATCTCCAAGCCATAATTGCAGTTTTTCCTGAAAATCGGCAGGAAAAAGCGATAACCACCTGGCGTACATTTTACCACCACCAGGATACATGGCATTGAGCACAGCTCTTGGCTTTCCATCCGCTTGGAAGGGTTGAAACAGTGCGCCTAATTTTTTTGCATTGGGTTTGAAATAAACTGGCGCCAACTCACCAGGTTTCCATGCCATGAATAGCTTACAAAACTCCTGAAAATCAAGCACTTGACCGGGCGACATATGTGAGCCGGCAAAAGCATGTAAACGTGCGCGTAAACCAGTCAGCGGAACAGGAGGCTGTTTCTGCCAACATACGGCAAGGTCTGTGCAAAATAACGGCACAGCCTTCTGTGAAAGTTGAATTTGCAACTCCGATGCAACATCCTCCAAAAAGACATGTTCAGGTGGAATCTGCGGCAATTCAGACAACTTGCCCGTAAAAAAGTGCTGAATCGCCAGACTTGCCTCTTTTTGGGCCGTCATGGTATCGTCAACCGACTGAAACACGGTTGCTTTGGCAGCAACTCGTAAATGTTGAAGCAAAAATGCAACCTGCGTAAAAAGATTTGACTGAAGCGGCAAATGCGCCAGATATTGAGCCAGTCTGGAAGGCCATGCAGGGGTTATGCCTAGTTCCGGGTAACACCAGCATAACATCCCGTAATTGACTAAATTTTCCAGATAATTTTTCAGGTCATCTTTTGATACATCGAATGCCTTTTCCAAGGATTCCAACAACAAAACAAACGGCATCTGGCCACCTTGTGCTTCCAACAGGTCAACGATTTTGCGGATTACCTGATCTGCATGAATGGATTGAAAAGCCTCCAGGTTTCCATCAAAATGAATCCACCCAGCTTTGTCACTGATCAGTTTACAAGCGGGATTCAGTTGTACTTGAAGCGATTGCACAAACGCTGGTTCTTGTAGTAAAACCTCATAGATGGCGGGTAAAATAGCAACGTTGGGATTGACGCTGTATTTGGCGGCATCAAAGCCCGTCGAAAGATCCGCTCGATCGAGGCGTAAAAGAGAAACGGTGGTAAATCTGCTAAGCGGTGAAGTTTTGAAAGCGGCGCGTGTGAGGTATTGATAGACAGACAGCAGAACCTGCCGCTGTTTTTTTTGAAATTTGTCTGCCGGATAGTGAACAAAAGATGGAATTTGGCGCAATAAATCATGGCTGACAAAGGAGAGTGCATGTTGGAAATTCTCATCAGACAAGGCAGTTTGCACCACGCTAACCTCTACTTCAAAACTGTGTTGGTACCAATCGGTTAACAAGGCCGGCCATGCAGATTTTCTTTCCCAAATTTCCAGTTCCGACCGCAAGTTTGTTAGTTCCTGCGAGGGGGCGGCATCAAAAAAATCAGGGGACGGCAATTTGTTTTTTTGATAAAATGCTTTGCGCGCATTAAAAACCGTTGTCCTGTACGCAGGCTCGATTGTCGTGTGCAGAAGCGCATCAAAAGCCCGCTGAACGTTTTGCTTTTGCTGAGGCAAACTAGCTATCAAATCCAGAATTTCCTCCCACTTGGCGGTCACAAAAGAATAATTATCGGGATAAAGCCTGTGGCAAGGCAACCCGGCGACCCTCATTAGAATCAAGGGAAAAACAGTGGGAACTGCGTTTTTCATTTCCCCGCAATTTGGGGCGAAGTTTTAACATGTGGCTCTCTTAATTGATGAAAATTCTTTTAGTCCAATTTTTTATCCTTTTTTCTGTGCTTTTGTCTGCTCAAAAAGTACCGGTTTGGGTATTTTCTATAGGATTTGAATCTCAAAGTTTAGGAATCGAGCCACTCGATAGCCGGGAACCGGATAAAGCCAGTGTATTATCGGGTCGGCCCTCACCGGGTATATCGGTGGGCATGGCATACAAACATTTGATTTGGCGCTCCGTTTATTTGCAACCAGGCATTTCCTTCTCCTCGACCAGGAATAAAGTCTCATTCAGGCAGGATGGAGAAGCTGTTTATGGTTTTCATGAATTAGAAGCACCGCTGCATTTGGCCATCTATAACTCTACTTCAACCAACGCCAGGATAAGGGCCAAGGTGCTCATTGGAGGGCGTTTCGGGTGGAATTTTGCCTCGAATCCGGACGATCGCCTTTCGTTTTATAACAATCGTTTCGGCCTGGATTTAGGCTTGGGTATGGAAATCCAAGCCGGGCGTCTGTTACTTTCTCCGGAAGTTTTATATTCGCATGGTATGAATAACTTACACAATTTCACAGGAAAAAAATATGATTATTTGGTCGGGCGGGTTGTTCGTGACAAAGTTAGTTTTCGATTAGCTATTTCATTTAACAGGAAAAAAAACGAACATAATTCGCCCATTTCTCAAGAGAAGTGGTGACAATATCCGGGTTTCCATAACTTTGCCGTTCAGTTACATTCTGAATGATATCAAACGGCGCATGAAACAACTTTTACTACTTCTTTTATTACCCCTCTCCTTTACCGCATTTACACAAGAACCTTCTAAATTGGATCTGGCGCGTTGTGGCACACTTCCGGCACTTGCACCATTTCTAAAATACTACCATTCGAATCCAAACATTGCCGCGCAGGACAGGTCGGTGGATACTATTTGGGTAGCTATTCAGGCCCATCTATTGGCCAAGGATAATGGTACCGCACGGATTCCTTGGGATAGGTTTTTGAATGCTTTTTGTCGTTTGAATCAGGATTTTGCAGCTTCAAATATTCAGTTTTACCTGAAAGAACCCTGGAATTTATTGGATGAAAGTGACTGGCATAACCACACTACGATGCCAGCCGGAATCGATATGATGCTGACAAACAATGTGGATGGCGCACTGAATGCTTATTTTGTTTCAAATCCCGCCGGAAACTGCGGTTACAATTTGCCATACGCAGGGGTAGCAATCGGCCATAGCTGTGCCGGCCCGAACGATCACACCTGGACGCACGAAGTGGGTCATGCGCTCAACCTGCCCCACCCTTTTATCGGTTGGGAAGGTAAAACATACAGTTACAACATTCCCACCCCAGAATTAGTAACCTACGATTATACTTATTTTCATGATTCGCTGGAAACACAGGTGCCTGCCCCATTGGATACCGCACTGGTGGAATATGTGGATGGGAGTAATTGCAGTGTGGCTGCGGATTTGATTTGTGATACAAAGCCAGATTACATTAGTTACCCTTGGAATTGCAACCCCAGCACACAAATGAGCAACAGTTTGTTAAAAGACCCAGATGGTGTTGATTTTCATGCAGACGGAAGTCTGTTCATGTCGTATTCAGATGACGCCTGTCAAACACGTTTTTCTGCAGAAGAAACTGCAATCATGCGAGCTACTTTGGCTACCGAAAAGGCTGACTGGGTAGCGCCAGCCATGTTGGAAATGCCCGTAAATGATTTGCCTGTGCATCAGGAGCCGGTTATGGGTCAGAATGCTCCGGTCACCGGCGCTAAATTGATTTGGTCGTCAGTTCCAAATGCTACCCACTACCTTGTTCAAGCCTCCAGGGTTTCGTCTTACGGATTCAGGGAATTGGATATTATTACTACAGATACAACCGCCATTTGCGGCTCACTTCTAGTCAATAAAACCTATTACTGGCGGGTAAAACCATTTAACATGTGGCATACCTGCCAACCATTCACAGCATCAGAGACTTTTTTAACTGTACCTCTTACCAGTGAATTTGAACCAGATGCCGATGGTTGGCGTTGTTATCCGTCGTTACTTGGCGCAGGAGGATTTTTAACGATGGAATTTCCCGACAAATGGCGGGGGCAGGATGCATCAATGAAGATATTTGACGCTTCAGGGAAAGTAATTTGGGAGTCATATTTTAATTGTCATAGCCCCCGTTTGAAAATGGAAATCCCATCCGGGCAATGGCCGGCAGGCATTTATCAATGTCTGATATCGTCCGTCGCCGGTTTGAAAAGGCATAAATTGTACGTCCAGCCGCGATCCTGATTTTGTCGCCGGATGGCGTTCCTGAAAATCAATTCATTTATTTTAAAAACAAGGTTGACATTTGCGCAACGAACTATAAATCTGCTTTCTCAATGAGATTAACCTTACCTTTTCTGTGTTTGGCTTTGTTGTTAATCAGCAAGCCCGTTTACTCCCAACATACCAACCCCGACGGATGCGGCACTGACGGAATCACTCCTTGGTTCAAATGGTATGTGCAACACCGGGATGCATTGCTGGCCGAACGCGGCGGCGGTGATACAACCTGGCTTTATGTTCCAACCACTGTTCAGATCACCGGTACGGATCAAGGCAAAGAATATTTCAATACCGAACTGGCCATCAATGCCATGGATAATATGAACCGGCAGTTCCGGGATGCCAGAATTCGTTTTTACCTGCAACCAGGCGATCCGTTCCGCTACCTGAACAATACCTATTGGCATGATCATAACTGGGGCGGAGGCGCAGATTTGATCGAAACGAACAGGTTGCCCGACCGCCTGAATGCGTTTGTAGTTAAAGATCCTGCGGGCAATTGCGGCTATTCTTGGATGGATGCGATTGTGTTGTCAAAAAGTTGTTCAGGCGCTTACAACAGCACTTGGGCGCATGAAGCTGGGCATCACCTTTCTTTGCCGCACCCATTTTACGGTTGGGAAGGCGAATCCTGGAATTTTTCTGAACCGGCGCCCAATTTTGTGGGCGGAAACCAGGTTGAAAAAATGGACGGTTCAAACTGTTATAATTCGGGCGATTTTTTCTGTGATACCCGCCCTGACTACCTGAGCGACCGTTGGAATTGCAATCAAAATGGTGAAAGTATCGTCCTGCAGCACGATCCGAACAATGTGCCATTTCGCTCTGATGCAACCTTGTTGATGGGTTATTCTCTCGATGCCTGCGCCAGCCGATTCACCCCGGAGCAAATTCAAGCCATGCGTCTAAATTTACAGACGCAACATGCCGAATATCTTCAACTTTCAGACCCGCTGCAAGAAATTGCCGAAGACGAACCGGTTGAACTAGTCAGCCCGATCGACACGCAATTTGTCCAATTTGATAATGCCACCTTCACCTGGAATCCAGTTCCCAATGCTTCCTTGTACACCGTAGAAGTTGGTTTGTTTGAAAGTATTTTGCCCAAATTCGTTTGGCAAACTGTGTATAATACAACCACACTGACCGTAACGAACGGCTTGCCTAACAACAAACTCTTGTACTGGCGCGTTCGCCCTTACAGCGAATGGGATTTGAGCAAACAACTAGCTCCGCAACAGGTCGGCGTATTTAAAACGTACAATTTTGCAGCAACCAACGATCTGGAAAAAGTGGTATTGGCTTCCATTTCGCCAAATCCAGTTTCCATTGGTGCGCCGGCAATGCTGCAGGTTACCGCCGACGATAATATGGACGCTGTCGTTTCCGTTACGGATGCTTCCGGCCGACGTTGTTATTTTGAGAACCACCTGTTGCATGTTGGCGAAAATCTGCTGGAAATCCCAACACTGAACCTGAATGCAGGCATTTATTTCGTTACATTACAAAACGAACTCGGTACAATTATCAAACGCCTGGCCGTTACTCAATAGTTGAACCTGATTCCTTTGATGGTAGTTTGGATTTTGTTGGTTGGAATGTTGTATGTTTCAGCTTCCAACCAACAATCGCCATCAACAACCAAGCCGCAACATGGGCGTCATTCGCCGTCAATCCATTAAACATTCCATAGTCAACCTGTTCGGGTTAGGCATCGGTGCGTTAAGTACTTTTCTGGTATATCCGCATGTCAGGTCAGAGTTTGGACTGATTCAGGTCTTGCTTCAGTTTGGATTATTGGGTTTGCCCTTGATGTCGCTGGGCGGCAATACCGTTGCTGTCCGTTTTTTCCCAAAGTTCAAAGATGCAACGCAAGGGCACCATGGCTTTTTACCACTATTAGCCGCGATGTGCGGGGTTGGTTTTACGTTGAGTTTAATACTTGTTTTGTTTTTTGGCGATATATATAAAGCCGGTATACAAGCAAGATCGCCTTTAATTGCACATTACTTTTGGTTCGGGTTGCCCATCGCTTTTTGTTACTCAGCGAGTATGGTTTTGTCGGCCTATTCCTCTAATTTCAAACGGATCGTGGTGCCTTCGCTGCTTTTGGATTTTTCACAAAAGTTAGCATTGCCTTTGTTCATGATCGGAGTTTGGCAACAATGGATCAGCCTTTCGATAGCGGTTTGGGGTATGGTTATTCATGCTTTTTTAGTCACCTGTGGCTTAATTTTTTATCTGAACAAACTTGGCGAGTGGCACTGGAAGCCAAACTGGAGTTTTCTATCGCCGGCTCTAAAAAAAGAAATGGCCGCCTACATCGGATTTTGGTCGATTGGCGGATTTGCACTTTTGATTGCCGCTAAATCTGACATCTTCATGGTAGGTTCGTTGAGTGCAGAAAGCGCAGCGGGCACCTTCGCAATCTGCGCCGCGTTGGCTGCAATCATTGAAATTCCAATTAAGAGTTTGTACTCGGCAAGCGCCTCTTCCGTTGCTGCATATTTGAACGATGGAAACTTGGGAGAATTAGGGAAACTCTACAAAAGCGTGTCAATCAATTTGTTAGTAGCCGGACTGTTGCTGTTCGGCGGTTTATGGGTTTCCATCGATTCTATTTTTCAATTTTTTCCGCAGAGTCAAATCCATGAAATGTCGGCGGGTATTTGGGTCTTCTTTTTTATTGGGGCGTCCCGGCTGGTTGAAATGACAACCGGTTTAAACAATAACATGGTTTATTACTCCCCATACTACAAATACGCCTTTTTTTCCCTCACCGCATCAGCAGCTATTACGATCAGTTTAAATTTTTGGTTGACGCCAATGATCGGAATTGCCGGCGCAGCAGTAGCCACCCTGGTTTCAATAACCTTGTACAATTTATTTAGTGTTTGGCTTGTTTGGACGAAATACCGTTTGTTTCCGTTTACATTCAACACCGTCCTGGCTATTTTGCTTGCGGTGGCAGCCTTTCTAGTCGCATGGATACTTCCCGACACCCGCATTCCACTGGTAAATATTTTTTTAAAAGGAAGTGTTTATGCGCTGGTATTTGGAATTGCCGTATTGCGATTGAACATTTCGCCCGACTTGAATGGCCTATGGACACTAGCCTTTAAAAAAATCAAAGAATTCAATCCATTTTAGCCAATCAGGCCTCTTTTCATGTCTTTGGCAGATTTCCTGAATTTGAATAACCAGAAGCTGCGTATTTATGCATCGCAAAACAACTCACCTATGAATCGGATATTATTGTCGCTTTTTTTCCTGTGTAGCCTTTCTGCTGCATTTTCCCAGGCTAAAAAATGGGATGTCAACAATCCCAAAACACCCATTAATTACAAAGACATTTCATTTACTACTGATGAAGGCACCTGGATGTGTGTTGATGTTTCCCCGGATGGGAAAACGGTTGCGTTTGATTTACTGGGTGATATTTATACTATGCCCATTACCGGCGGAAATGCAACTTGTATTCGCAGCGGACTGGCCTGGGAAATTCAGCCGAGATTTTCGCCAGATGGGAAAAAAGTGCTTTTTACCTCCGACGCAGGCGGCGGCGATAATATTTGGATGATGAATCCGGATGGTAGTGAGCCAAAACAAATTACCAAAGAGTCATTTCGGTTGTTGAATAATGCTACCTGGGTTAACGCCGATTATTTTGTTGCGCGTAAACACTTCACGTCCACACGTTCGCTAGGGGCCGGCGAACTTTGGATGTACCATGTCACCGGCGGCGACGGCGTTCAGCTGACCAAACGCAAAAATGATCAACAGGATCTGAACGAGCCTTCGGTTTCGTCGGATGGGCGTTATGTATATTACAGTGAAGATATGTATGGCGGCGGCTTTTTTCAATACAATAAAAATCCCAATGTTCAAATTTTCGCCGTGCGACGTTATGATCGTCAGACTGGTAAAGTTGAAGATGTTACAGGCGGTTCTGGCGGCGCATGCAGGCCTCAAATCAGTCGGGATGGAAAATGGCTTGCTTTTGTGCGTCGTGTAGAAATTAAAACCAGTTTATTCGTGTTGAATCTGGAGACAGGAGAAGAGTTTCCAGTAGATGACATGCTTGATAAAGACCAACAAGAGGCCTGGACAATTTTTGGATGTTACCCTGGGTTTTCATGGGCGGATGCTGAAAATATTGTCCTTTGGAAAAAAGGTAAACTATTTAAAATCAATGCCTTGCAAACGGCTAATGCTGTCAAAAACGGTATCAGACCCGACCCGGCATGGAACACCCCGATACCGTTCTCCTGCCAGGTTTCAACCAAAGTTGCAGAAACACAGCGTGTTCGGCAGGTTGTGTATCAAGATGAAATAACGGTACACGCAATTCGGCAGGCATCTACCAGCCCGGATGGCACCACCTTGCTGTTCAATGCCGCAGGAAAATTGTATACCAAAAACTTGAAATCCGGAGCCGTTTCTGCATTGCTTAACAACGGCTTAAAAAACGATGAATTTCAATTTGAAGGCGCATATTCGAATGATGGGAAATCGGTTGTTTTTATAAATTGGAACGACGAAACGTTGAGTGAAATTAAAACGGCAAGCGCAACTGGCGGAAATGTTCAAACCGTAAGCAAAGACAAAGGGATTTTCAGAACGCCGCGTTTTTCTCCAGATGGAAAAAAAATTGTTTATCGAAAACAAGGCGGCGATGATGAACTCGGGTTCACCTATTGCAACAAACCAGGAATTTATGTCCTCGATTTGGCGACTCGCGTCGTACAATTTATCACAGAATCCGGCGAAAACCCTCAGTTTTCCACGGATGGCAAGCGTATTTTGGTAACAACCGGTGGGTATTTATTCGGCGGATTTGATAAATCATTGCGCTCCTTTGATTTAACTGGAAATGATGAAAAAGTGCTGGCCAAAAGTCGTTACTCCAACCAATGGGCGCCTTCGCCCGACGGAAATTGGCTTGCATTTACGGAATTGCACAAGGCATATGTTTGTGCCATGCCTATGCCCGGTCAGCCGATTGATATCAGTGGCGACATGGGTTCGGTACCCGTCACGCTGGTGAGTAAAGATGCCGGATATAATTTGCACTGGTCGGGAGATTCCAAACAACTACACTTCACCCTGGGGGATGAATATTTTACCATTGATTTAAATAAACGTTTTTCATTCCTGCCCGGGGCGCCAGATTCTCTACCTGCCTTAGATTCGACCGGGATGAAAATTGGTTTAAAACTTGCGGCCGACAAACCCGACGGCGCTTTGCTTTTTGACAACGCGCGCATCATCACCTGCGAAGGCGATCAGGTGATTGAAAAGGGCGTTGTCCTGGTAAAACGCAACAAAATTGAATTTGTAGGCACCAAAGCGGCATATCAAAAAGCAGGGTTGTCGAAGCCCGACAAAGTAATTGATTGTACTGGAAAAACAATTATGCCGGGTATCATTGATGCTCATGCACATAGCGGTAATTTCAGGTACGGACTGAGCCCACAAAAGCAATGGGAATATTTTGCAAACCTGGCGTATGGCGTAACCACCATGCATGACCCCTCTGCCAATTCAGAAATGGTTTTCAGTCATTCAGAAATGTTGAAAACCGGTAGAATGGTCGGCCCTCGACTTTTCAGCACAGGGACTATCCTGTATGGCGCAGATGGCGACTTTAAAGCTCCGGTAAATTCATTGGACGACGCAAGAGCAGCCTTACGCCGTACAAAAGCCTGGGGCGCTTTTTCGGTCAAAAGTTATAACCAACCACGTCGCGAACAACGCCAGCAAGTGATGGCTGCTGCCAAAGAATTGGATATGTTGGTGGTGCCGGAAGGCGGATCGTTTTTTGCGCACAACCTGACACAAATTGTCGACGGCCATACCACGATTGAGCACAATATCCCTGTGGCCCCGTTATACAGTGACGTAATCAAACTCTGGGGCAATACCAAGACACACAATACGCCTACATTGATCGTCAACTACGGCAGCCTGAATGGCGAATATTATTGGTATCAAAATACGGATGTTTGGGCAAAAAAAAGGCTGCTTGCTTTCACCCCTAAACACATCGTCAATGAACGCAGTCGACATATCACGAAGGCTCCTGATGAAGAATATCAGAATGGCCATATTCTGACATCCAAATCATTAAAAAAGCTCCAGGACGCCGGCGTTAATATTAACCTTGGCGCTCATGGACAATTGCAAGGATTGGGCGCGCACTGGGAATTGTGGATGTTACAGCAAGGAGGCATGAGCAACCTGCAAGCCATTCGCTGCGCTACCATCAATGGCGCCATCAGCCTGGGCATGGATACAGAAATTGGATCTATAAAAGCGGGCAAACTTGCTGATTTGCTGGTGCTGGATGCCAACCCGATTGATAACATCCGGAACAGCGAATCCATCCGGTACGTGATGGTGAACGGGCGTTTGTATAATCCTGACACAATGAATGAAATCGGGAATTACGACAAAAAACGCAGTAAGTTTTGGTTTGAAATGCCCGGTGGAGAAACCGGCGCAGCAGGCGTAGGACACTCCTGCACTGAAACAAAATGCGTTTGCGGACATTAAAACATCAATTATGCCTTTAGTTGACCCACTTCCGCCCGATCATGACCAGGATGTGCGCGAACTCGCCTCGTTTTTTAATGAAACACTCGGCTTTTGTCCAAATTCAGTGCTGACAATGCAGCGCAGACCTGCTATTGCAAGGGCTTTTATTAACCTGAATAAAGCCGTAATGGAGAACCAGGGTCGTGTAACGAGTGATCTAAAAAGGCTCATTGGTTATGTAGCTTCGTTGAACGCCGGTTGTCAGTATTGTCAGGCGCATACGATTCGCGCTGCCGAACGCTATGGTGCAGATGCGGATAAACTTAATTTTATCTGGGAATACAAGCAACACCCCGCATTTTCCCCAGCAGAAAGGGCTGCACTTGATTTTGCATTAGCTGCATCAGCTATCCCTAATGCCGTAGACAACTCCATTGCCGACGCACTAAAAGCCCATTGGAATGAAGGTGAAATTGTAGAAATGCTTGGCGTAATTGCATTGTTCGGGTATTTAAATCGATGGAATGACAGTATGGGCACCTCCCTCGAGGCTCCTGCAAAGGAAAGCGGCGAACTGTATCTGGCAAGTCACGGCTGGACGGGGGGCAAACATATACGCTAAGTGTATGTATCTTTGTCAGCATGAGAGAGCCTAAAGATTTTATTGAACTCCGCTCTGAAGAAGTACAGGAAATATTAGGCGCGCCGCCAGGATGGTTGGTCCGCTGGGGAACTACTGTCGTACTGCTCGGATTTGCAGCCTTGGTTGTTGTAGCCTGGCTTGTGCGATATCCGGATGTGGTTGAAGCGGATGTTGAAATCACCACCTCTACCCCACCGGCAGAGGTGGTTGCCCGTTCCGATGGAAGGCTCGAATCCTTATTTGTTGTTGATACGCAATATGTGGTCGTCAACCAACCGTTGGCCGTATTGCAAAGCACTGCCAATTATAAGGAAGTGTTAGCGCTCGATTCCTGCGTATCCATCTGGCGCACAATGCCGATCGAATATTTTAAAAACCTGCAAATACCTGATAGCCTCGATCTGGGCGAATTACAAACTGACTATGCTAATTTCTCTCGTATGTTGAGTGATTTTAAATTTGGCAGGGAAACCGGTAGCGCCAGTTATCAATCAAGTGTAAGTTCCATTCAGTCTCAAATTTCACAACTCGAACAAAGCATCATTTTTGAACAAAAAGCGCTCGTGCGTATCAAAGATCAATTAAAATCTGCCGAAGAGTTATACGAAAAACAAAAGGAACTTTACGAGCAAGGCATCACTTCAAGGGTGGATTTTGAAAAAGAACGCACCAAATTGGCTGAACTTGAACGACAGCGAGATCAATATGAAGATAATATTATCCAAAAGCGGCGTGAAATCATTTCATTAAAAAATGCAATGAACAAAGAGTCGTACGGACGGCAGGAAAGTTCTTCTTCCGCATCAACATTACTTGTAAATAGTTTGAATTTGTTGAATACCGGGCTTGACCGCTGGAAACAATCTTATTTGCTTTTGGCGCCCGTTGAAGGCAAAGCTGCCCTCAATGGACTTACCAATCAACAATTTATCAGATTGGGAGAAACACTGATGATGATCGTGCCTGTGAATTCAAATATCATTGTTGGCAGAGCCAAACTTCCCATTGCAGGGAGTGGAAAGGTAAAGGAAGATCAAAAAGTAATCTTAAAACTAGATAACTACCCCTACCGCGAGTTTGGAACCATTACCGGCAAGGTTTTTTCCAAATCGCTGGTTCCAAAGGACAAGACGTATTCTATCATGATCGCCTTGCCCAATACTTCCAGCAAAAAACTGCGTACAAGTATGGGCAAGGAGATCGACTTTTCACAACAATTACAAGGAAAAGCAGAAATTGTAACTGAAGACAAAGGGTTCCTCCAACGAATCGTGGAACAGATGTACGGTGTGTTGAAACAATAACTATTTCAGCAAGGTCACATCCCCTTTCTTTTCATACACAGCGCCGTTTCCGCAAGTGGCTCGCAAATACCATGCGTAAGAATCAGGCGTAAGCTCTTTTCCTTTGAAAGTTCCGTCCCAACCCTGTGCATTTGGATCATTGGTATAATAGACCTTTTCACCCCACCGATCCCAGACAACAAATTCCAACTCCTTGATATTCACACCTCTTACAATGAAAAAGTCGTTGTTAGAGTCATTGTTCGGTGTAAACGCCTTAGGCACAAATATGTATGGCTCGAGGCATTCACTGGAAATGAAATACACAATGACTTCGTCAGTTGCAGTGCATTCATTGTCGGTTGTAACAGTTACAGTATATACCTGATCCTGGGTTGGCGAAGCCGTCGGGTTTTGAATGGTTGGATCATTCAATCCATCAGCCGGCGACCAATCAAATGAGAAAAAGCTGCCGTTGCCGGATGGAGTAGCCAACAAGGTGGTTAATTGGCCTGGACATATGGTATCAGGCCCGGTAACTTCAGCATCAACGCCTACAGTAACAACCGAAACAAGGAAATTGGTATCGTCTGTACAACCGAATTGGTTTGTGACAGTTACATGGTAGGTCGTTTCTGTCGAAGGAGTTACTACCTGATTGGGTGTATTGGGTAAATTTGGCGACCATACATAGGTCAGCTGATCTTCTGCATCAAGGTTTGTAACCACTAACTCAGTGTCTTCTCCTTCACAAATTTTACGTACTGCCGGCTCTGCTTCAATATGAACTGTTCCGTTATTGATCCAAATAGAATCCAACGCAACACATTGGCTGCCATCAGAAGCGCGCACATAATACGTGCCGTTTACTATCGGATTGACTGTTAAAGTAGTCGTGACACTTAGTACAGGATTAAATGTTGGTGAATTCGACCATACGTAATTTGTGCCAGTACCTGAGGCAGTAACTGTCACTGGTGTGTCACTGCAAACTGACAAACTATCCTGTAATGAAAGATTCGGGCCTGACAGTGGGGTAACTGTAACAGAATATACAACAGAACACTGCGTGCCTTGTGAAATAACCACAGAATAAACAGTCGTTTGTGTTGGATTTACCCCAGGATTTGAATCTGTTGAAACCAAATTGGGATCTGCTGGAATAGAAGTCCATAAATAATTTGCAGTTCCGTCAATTCCATTCGGATTCAAATAAACCACGGTGTTGGAATCCCTGCAATATTCAATTTCAGCAGGTATTTCATCATCAATAAACACCACATCTACAAGCGCTTCCGTGGTATCCACACAACCCGCGGCGTCGGAGATGATTACCTGCGCCGTGATCTGTCCTTCTTCCGTGAACGTAATCACCGGGTTTTGAACGTTCGATGTGCCAGGCGTGCCGCCGCTGAACGTCCATGACCAGCTTATGCCCTGGTTGCCGGAGGTTTCATTGAATTGGATTTCGGCCTGGTTGATACAAAGCACGTAGTTGTTTTCGATCACCGGGGCCACTAACATGTTCGGCGTTACCACCACGGAGTCTTTGTATTCGCA
>JAEUUR010000015.1 GCA_016787465.1 Saprospiraceae bacterium
CTTGCCGTAAAATTGACGATATCGGCGCTTAAGCGGCGTTCAGCCAGCTCGAAAGAAACGCGCGTTCTGGTGCTGCTTTCAAAAAACAGGTTGGCCACCGTAACATCGCGCAACGACGGTACTTTTTTAATCGGACGGTTAATTACTTCTTTAAAATTGTCGGCTGTTTCGAAAATGAGCCTGATGTCATTTTCCGTAATATCCTTGATTCCGATCAGGTGTCGCGTGGAAAAGTTTTTCACGGCGCGAAATTAGCGCATTATCTGAATTGCAAGATGCCAGGATACAGATTTATCCGGCTAATCTCGGTTGTTATTATTGAGGCACTGCGGCAGTCCGGTAGATAACCGTGGCTGCTACCTGTCCCACCTTCCGCATCACTTCGCTGTCGATTATACTGAGGTTGTCAAAATGGGTGTGGTGGTGATCGCCGAAAGTGGGTGGTTCTTTGGGCATACCGATGATGTCGACCGTTGGAATTTGAGTTCCGCGCATGACGAATAAGTGGTCGTCGGTGATATTACCGCCCCGGATGTTGACAAACAGGTCGTTGTATTTCAATTCTGCCGCTACACCCCAGATTTTATTCACGATTTCGGTCGCTTTATCAACGGAGAATCCTTCTCTTGGAAATCTGGCGCCTATAGCGCCGACCATATCGAACAGAATTCCAAACTTGGCTGTATAACCTGGCTTGTGCAAATTTTGGGACCAATATTGCGAGCCCAGGCACCAGGTTTTGTCGGTGTTTTGCGGATTTTGAAGCATCACAGATTGGTTCGGATTAGCCAGGCGATCGTCGCCAAGATCTTCCGCATCAAAACAAATAAAATCGATGCCTATGTTAACAGGGGTTTCATTGACCATGCGCGCCAGTTCAAGCAAAACAGCTACGCCACTGCCGCCATCATCTGCTCCAAGAATGGCTTTATCTTTATTTTTAGTGTCCTTATCTGCAATATGGCGGCTATCCCAGTGCGCGCACAGCAAAATTCTGTTGGAAAGTTCAGGTTTGTATTGGGCAATGATATTTACCGCGTCGAGCGTGCCGAAGTAGGTATTGGCTTTGAAAGGTTGCTCGATTACCGTCATGCCAAAACCTTTAAATGATTCGACCAACCAGGCGGCGCATGCTTTATGAGCGGCAGTTCCTGGTACCCTAGGGCCAAAATCCACCTGTTTTTTGACATAAGCGAATGCGGAATCGCCGCTGAAGTTAGGTACCGGCACTGTTGGAATTTTTAACGCATTGGTATTGTTCTCGGGTTGATCAGATTTGCATTTTGGCAAAGCCCAAAATACAGCGGATAACAACATGACAAGGATCAGCCCGTAGGCCATTTTCTGACGTGAACTTGTTTTTGACATAATTAAGTTATTTCTGCGCCCTAATCACAAGCCATACAGCTACGAACGCAAAAATGATATTGGGAATCCACATACCCAACATCACCGGGATCGAACCGCTGGCCGCAAATGAAACGGCAAATTTTGACATTAATATAAAGCCTGCTCCGATGCCGATTCCCACTGCCAGGTGCAACCCCAAACCTCCCCTTACTTTTCGGCCGGCGATTGCCAGGCCAATGATGGTCAGGATGATATTCGTGACTGCATCGGCTGTTCGGCGATGCATTTCTATTTCATAACTTTTGACGTTCGCCTGCCCGCGTACACGCTCCCGTGCGATTGCATCCATCAACTCGGCGGTAGTCATTTCCTCATTTTGATTGTGGTAATACACAAAATCCTGCGGACTGATATTGATCGCCGTATCCAACGGGGTATTCGAACGGGTGAAGGTTTCTTTTAATCCGTTGATGGTGCGCACCGACCATTGTGTGAGTTCCCAACGATTCGGTTCAGCTTTCCATCGCGCGTTTTCAGCTTGTAGAATACTTTTCACCTGACTTCCTTCAAATTCCTCTACACGCAGCCCCGTCATGGTTTTACTGTTTTTGTTATACCCTTTGATATAAACTTTGACATTAGACGCCGTCAACATGTGCACATTCGACGTTTTCCCTTTGTCTTGATTGGTCCAAACGAAAGTGTGTTCAAACCATAATTTCCACTTGTTAAACACCGGCGCAATGAGGTGGTTAATGGATAAGTGAAAAACAGCAATCAGACAACCACCGATTAAATAAGGACGCATCAAGCGACTAAAACTCACGCCTGCGTTCAGAATGGACAATATCTCGGAATTAAATGCCAACCGGGAAGTAAAAAATACCACAGCAATGAGGGTGTACAGTGGCATGAGCAACGACGACATTTGGAAAATAAAGCCAATGTAGTAGGCCAGGATGTCTTTGATCGTACAAGGTTCTTCGATGATTGATTGAACTTTGTCACTAAAATCAATCGCCACGGAAATCATGGTACAGATCAACAGGGAGAACCCTGCTGCCGACAAAAACTTACCGATCAGGTATCGATCTAATACTTTTAACTTGAACGTCGTCATTCGGATGTAAAGAACGCCACAAGGTACGGAATCGTGTCTTTCTTTAACGAACCTTTAGCATTTGCCGTTTAAACCGGCGTTCCAAACGGTCGTCTTACCCTTGTTTTCCCGATCGATCGATTCTTCTTATTCACTTTACAAACACATCATTATGAAAAAGTCAATTTTGTTATTGGCAACCTTTGCATTTGGTATCATCCTTTTCCAATCCTGTCAGAAAACCGACTCGAATACTGACAACGCACTGATTACAACCGCAGAAGACCTGTCGGTACATGAAGATTACGCAGAACAAGTAGACATCGACGCAGACATGGTGGTAGAAGAACGCGGTGGCGGAGGCACATGCCCAACCATCACGTTTGCTCAACCTGAAGGCACCTGGCCGAATACGATTACCATTGATTTTGGAACAGCTTGCACCCGGCCCGACGGACGTGTGTTGAGCGGAAAACTGATTATAGACCAAACCGCTGAAATTCGCACCCCCGGCGCAGTAAGAACGCTCACCCACGATAATTTTTATGTAGATGGCATCAAAGTCGAAGGCACCAAAACCTGGACCAACCTTGGTCAGGATGCCAACGGGCTGTGGTCGTTCACCAAAGTCGCATCCGATATGAAACTCACGTTTGAAGACGGCTCATCCACTACCTGGA
>JAEUUR010000022.1 GCA_016787465.1 Saprospiraceae bacterium
TGCATCTTTCTGCTAAATATTTTAACCCAAAAAATCCGCGATCTAGTTGCGGTCTTCTTTGGCTTCTTCGCGCTTTTCAATGTATTCGGTCCAAACCTTTTTATAATCGTAGGTAAGGTAGATTTCAGTATCAAATGCGCCCCAGGCGCCATTTTCCAATGCCAGGTTTAACCGGCGTATGGAGCCAGCCGGCACATTCATCGTGATGACGTGCCCAAGGCCCATAGCCAGCGTCCAGGATACCACGCGGGCATCCTGTGGAGGAAAAATATCCCAAAAACCCTGCGCTTCCAGAATCCTTCGGATTTCAGGCAAATTTTTATCCTGCTGGTGTTTTAGAATAATTGTCACCATCACACTATCCGCAACCACCGGCGCAGGCGCCTGCATCGAAGGGCCTTCAGCAGGAGTTACTACCGGTTGTTGCGCAGTGCAAATGCCACTGATTGCAAGCAGGAAAAAAACGGAAATCAAAAAGGGCTTCAACATGTCGGACGCCTGGTTACTGTTTATTGTTTTTAATAGAGTGGGCAAAGATATACCCGATTTATTTGAATTTTGCCAGAATACAGTCATTTAGCTTGAATACACTGGGTGTCAAAACACCATTGACCTAGCCCTTTGCGTTGCCATTCACTTTCGCCAAAGTGTACCACAGCTGGATAAACGCCGCGCGGTAACACACGGTGAACGTGAAACTGTTCATCAAGGGGGTTTTGAATATCCTTGTTTTGAACGCTTTCAATCCTCGCATCGAGTGCCGGATTGATAAAGACAGGAACGGAAATTCGCCTTTTTTGTTCGGAAGGATTGACTACCTGATGCGCTGTAGCGACGAAACGACCCTTTGAAACGATTTCCAGCAACTCTCCTATATTGACACTTAACATGGATGGTTGCGGCGGCGCCGACACCCACACGCCTTCCGGTGCAAGCACCTCCAGTCCGGCTGAGTCTTGCAACAAGATGGTTAGCCAGCTCCAGTCGCAGTGGGGCGCTACGCCCGGGCGGTCAATGTCGTGTAACGGCTGCGCATAATAACAAATCAGTTTAAGCAACAGGTACGGCGGCTCCTGCGAAATGTCGTTAAAATGGCTTTGTGGCAAACCAAGCAAAGTTGCGAAGGCTTCCAGTAATCGGTTGCCGACCTTGTTTGCCGCTTGCATAAACTCCAGCACCGGGTTTTTAAAATGATCGCCAAGGGCTTCCGGCCAGAGGTTTGGACCAGTTAATTGGTGGTAGGCTGGATGTTGGATGCTGGATGCTGGATACTGGATGCTGGATACTGGCAACTCTTGTCCAACGTGAATTTGTTCGCGCCAATCCCGTTCATTTTTCATGATGGAATACCCCCTGAAATGCGCGGAGTGGCGAATATGTACCTGGTCTTTGGCGGATGCATCCAGGTCAAAAAACCGGTTGGCGGCCTCCAGTACTTCGCGGGTGAGTTGCTCCGGAATACCGTGGTTGCGGATGTAAAAAAAGCCATTGGTGGCAGCAGCCTGCGCCAACGCATACAGCGTTTCGGATCGCTCCTGTTCCGTTCCGTCGAACCGGGAAAGATCAATCACCGGGAGTGTGGTCATCACTTGGAGGAAGTTTAAAATGCGGATGGAAAATGGGTTTACCGTCGAATAAAAACCGCTCCCGGATTTCATGTTCTTCCCAGGTCAATGCCGCTTTGAGCAGGGTTCTGACGACCTCGTCTTCCGTGGCTGAGGGGTCGATCAGCCAGCAACGGCCACTCATTTCTTCCAGGTTGCCGTTTTGGGTATGGCGCACTTGCTGCCGGATTTGCACCGTAAATTTGTCAGCGATTCGGCCGGCCTCAAAATGAAAACCCGGCGCTTGAACGCGTTGAAGGATGGCTTGCAGGCGCGGAAGAGTCAGTTCGCGTTCCACCTGAGCTGCAAGGGCTACGGTATGATGCGTAGCATCGGCCACATTCGAGAACACTGGCACACCATGCACTTCGGCCATCGCTTGGAGGTAAATTCTGCCCCGGTTGATATCGTCGGCTTCTTTTTGTGAAACAGGCGCCCCATCGATTAGACCGCCTTCCGGAATAAATTCGAGTGCCAGCGCGATTTTGCCGCCGTTCCCGATGCGATACGCCACTTCACCAATGCTGGCAATGCCGCGTGTATCGGCAGTAATCACAAACAGCCAGATCTCTGCGCGGTCTTTTACTTCCATTTCCACATACTGATATTCGGGCGTCCAGCCGCCTTCGGGAAGTTGCGGATTGAAGTAGGGCAATCCGGCGGCCTCGAGAATGGGAATGGCGATTTCAGTCCGCCAGGTCGTTTTACCACAAGTGCCGCCGAGGAAAATGGGAGAGATCATGGGTGTCGCATTGATGCAGGAGGTTAAACAGCCAGAGCCGGCTCCTTGACTGGCAGGATCGTTTTAAGCTGGCTGATCACGAAATCCACTTCTTCCCGGGTATTGTAGTGCGAAAAGGAAAAACGGATGCTTTTTCGCATCGGATCGGCGCCGAGGGCTTCCAGTACGTGACTGCCTTTTTCAGAGCCACTGCTACATGCGCTGCCGCCGGAACAACTGATTCCATGAATATCAAGGAGGAGCAACAGCATTTCATTTTTTGGGTCTGGCGGGAAAGAGACATTCAAGACCGTGTACAAACTCTCTCCATCCGGGTCGCCGTTGAATTGGATATCTTCGAATTCTTCCGACAAGCGGGATTTTAAATAACCACGCACGTCGCGAATATGCTCCGTCCGATCCTCCAGTTGCTGCGTGGCCAGTTCCAACGCCTTGGCCAAACCAATAATGCCGTATACATTTTCCGTTCCGCCGCGCATGTTGCGCTCCTGGGCTCCGCCGTCGATGAATGGTTTGATCATCGCATCGGGGTTGATGTAGATAAAACCAACGCCTTTCGGGCCGTGGAATTTATGCGCCGCTCCGGATAAAAAGTCAATGCGTACTTGTTGAACATTCATCGGAAAATGACCGATGGTCTGGACGGTATCCGAATGAAACAGCGCTCCATAGGTGCGGCACAATCCGGACACTTTTTCCAGATCGATCATGGTGCCGATTTCATTGTTGGCGTGCATGAGCGACACCAATGTTTTCCCGGCTCCCGGTTCCGCCAATGCGCGCTCCAGCATGTCGTAACTGATCCGGCCTTTGGTATCCACCGGCAGCCAAATTACTTCGACGCCAGCTTCATGGGCCACGGTTTCGATGGCATGAATACCGCAATGGTGTTCGGTGGGGCTGCTGATGATGCGGCGCACACCGAGGTCGCGTACAGCGCATTTGATCGCCATATTATTGCTTTCAGTACCCCCGGAAGTAAAAAACACTTCTCCGGTTCCAGCGCCGATGCATTGAGCGACCATTTTCCGGGCGGCTTCAAGGGCCGCACGCACCTGCCTGCCTTCGGCATGAATGCTGGAAGGATTGCCGTATTGTTCCCTCAAAATAGGCAACATGGCTTGAATTACTTCTTCGGAAATAGGGGTAGTGGCGGCGTTGTCGAAATAGACGCGTTGCATGCGGTACGGTGGTGAGTGAAGGATAGGGTGGGCAAAAATACAACCTTGCCTTGCATAAACGTTAAAAATCTGCGGGTTTATCCGCCAATCAACCTTCGATGGTAATTCACTTGCCCCAGGTGGTAATTCAAGTGGGTCAGTAAATGCAGCAGCATATATCCGTTGGAAACTACTTGCCCGTGTTTTTCCAACGGAAACGGGTGCTCGAACGATGCCGGATCAAAGTCCTGCAACGTAGTTGAAACAACCTGCCGGGTTTCGTCCAGGCGCTCGAGCAGCTCGGCACGCGGCACATCTTTGTTTGAAAATTCCAAATCGCGCTGCCTGACGTATCCGGTATTGCCTAAGGTGGCGCCGATAAAATGGTTCAGGTTGCCCATCAAATGCAACACCAGGTTACCGGCCGAATTGCTGATTCCGCTGCTGACCACCCACAAATCCTGTTCCTGGGCGTATAAACTGATTTCTTCCTTTAATTTAAGGAGTTCACGGTCGAAAAACTCGATGAGATATGCCTTCATGATTGGTTCGATTGTTCCGAATGATTCGATTGAGTTTCTGGACAAAATCAATTTAGTTTCAGATGCAGGATAATCAATTTAGTTTCAGATGCAGGATACCCGCTTCGCGAAACGACAACCCGTGTTTTCCCATTAAATCACCTTCGCGAAATCCCCAAATCTCCAACATCCGCGATGATCTTTTTTGCCAGGTTATCTGCAATCACTTGGGAA
>JAEUUR010000062.1 GCA_016787465.1 Saprospiraceae bacterium
ACAGAGGAACACCAAGTTATTCGGATTACTCACTTCGTTCGAAATTTTCCCAAACACAGCATATTTTCGAGCGTCAGCGAGAAAACTGATGAACAATTGCTTCTTTTTGCGAGCAGTCATACCGACCGTAGGGAGGTATCTGCAGAAACTGAACATTTTTCCCAAAACTAATTCTGTCCACATACTCAATCGAATCATTCGGATCAATCGAATCAATTTTATGCATTTTCCAACCTTGCCGCATCCAATCCCGACAATCAGATTATCACCTAAACTTTTAGTACATGAAAATAACCCTCTTCCTCAGCGCCTTCTGGCTGGCATTTGCCGGCATTTTTTTTCCAAACGATAAAGTTACACTAAAAGGGAAAGTAACCGGTGCCAGCGGTGAAGCTTTGATCGGAGTTCATGTGGTTTTATCGAAAGAAAGAACTACCGTTGCTGCTACAACAACCGATGTAAATGGAAACTATAAACTTGAAGTAGAGCCAGGCACCTACGATCTGGAAGTAAGCTACACCGGTTTTGTTACGAAACGAATGTTGGAGGTAGAAATCTCGAAAGAGCAGGAAAATATGCTTGATTTTACCCTCGAAGAAAACGGCGCCGCCTTATCGGAAGTAGTGGTAATGGGCTATTCGAAACGAAAATCGCACAAAAAGGATGTCGGATTTAAAGCGCCGCCGGCGGCCATGAGCAAAACGGAAGACCGATTGCGTACGGAGCCTGCTGTTTACAAACCGGATGCCGGCGAAGCCAAACCAATGCCGTCCGCTCCCATTACTCCTGCGCCCGACGACGATATCATCATCGTGGATGGCCGGAAAAAAAGGGTCGTGGTGCCCTTCGACCCGGAAACATATGAAGAGAAGGTCGTGCTGATCGATGTGGAAGATGAAGCAGCAACGGGCGAACCTTCTACCCGGGAGCCTGCCGACGAACTGGTGGAATCCATTGCTCCCGGCACCATTCCACAACCAAAACCTCGTGCAGGGCTGCTCACCGCCGGCGAATGGAGCGACCTCAACAACTGGAACAAACACTGGGTCGATCTGCTTGCCGACGGCGAGATCAACCCACATCAGGAACTTTACGGCTTTTTTCCGCAGCACCGTTTTACCCTGCTCCTTACCAACAACCTCGATGTACCATTACCTGATGTGCCCGTACAACTCAAAAGCGGAGGCGAACTGGTTTGGGAAGCCCGCACCGACAATACCGGGAAAGCGGAGCTTTGGGCAGGACTATTCGATAAAAAGGAAAAAACAAACCTGACCGTGGAAGCTTGGGTGAACGGTAAAAAATTCGAAGTTAAAAACCCGAAGGCTGCCAAAAACGGCTTTAACTTCCTCAAAGTGGAAGCTGAATGTTATGCCCCTAAAAATGTCGACATCGTTTGGGCCGTCGATGCTACGGGCAGCATGGGCGACGAACTGGAATACCTCAAAACCGAACTGCTCGACGTGATCGGCAGAGCGCAACACAAAAACCCGGCACTGAATTTTAAGATGGGTACGTCTTTTTATCGCGACAAAGGCGATGAGTATATCGTCAAAAGCAGCGGTCTTTCGCCTGATATTCACAAAACCGTGGAGTTTATTCAGAAGCAATATGCCGGCGGCGGCGGCGATTACCCCGAGGCCGTACACAGTGCCCTGGAAGACGTCGTTTATGGCCAAACCTGGAGTGAAAATGCCATCGCCCGCATTTGTTTCCTGGTGCTCGACGCCAGCCCACACAATGAACCGGAGGTAAAAGCAAGTTTACAAAAAACCATCCGCGAAGCGGCAAAAAAAGGTATCCGCATCGTGCCGCTGGCCGCCAGCGGTATTCAAAAAGATACGGAATTCCTCATGAAGTTCTTCGGACTGGCAACCAATGGTACATACCTGTTCCTGACCGATCACTCCGGCATCGGCGGTAAACACCTGGAACCAACCACCGACGAATACAAGGTGGAAGCGCTCAACGACCTGCTCGTGCGTATCATCACTGAATACACCAGCATTGAAACCTGCGAAGGCAAATCGAATATCCGTTTCGAAGGCGACCCGCAGCAACAACCCGGGCAAGTGTTCCAGGCATCCTATTACCCCAATCCCGCCGTCGATCAATTTACGCTCGAACTGCCGTTCGAAGTGCAATCTGTCACCCTGTATGACTCCGAAGGAAAAGGTGTAAGGAAAATTGAAAAACTTCAATCCGGCCCGAATGTGATTCAAATAAACGACCTGGCGGCAGGGTTTTACACCATCCGTATCAACAACAATGGGACAATGCAAACAGGAAAGTTATTGGTGGTGAGGAGCTAGAGAACCTACCTATCATAGCTGCCTGCCGCTTCCCGAAGCGTGGAAGTTGGATGTTCCTCTACATGCGTGAAAAGTGGAACATCCAACTTCCAACTAGGAACTTCCAATATCCAACAAATTTTGAACGCCGAAATTGACCACTATCCCGGACCGTCTGAAGCCGGTGCTTCCTGTTTCGTGGTGTACCGGTAATAGAATTCCCCAATCATGAACAACCAAAGAACGGCGTATTCCAGGGCAATTAAAGGGTAGTTTTCTAGTAAATGCCCGTCGTCGTAATGGCTGTAGGAGAGGGCTACCACGCCCGACCAAATGATCGGGAACCGAAAGCGGGTAAAGAGGCTGATTGCCAAGGGAACACATACATACCAGGGTTGAACGACGGCTGCAAAACTCAGGTAGATGAACAAAGAAAACAGCATGACTTCGCACAGGCGCTCTATTCCTTTTTGAGGATTGGCCCGCCAGGCGAGTACAAGAACGCCCAACAAAGTCGCCAATCCTAACCAGGGCCCCGATTGCTCGCCGATATCCCAACCGATTTTCAGGTAGCCGATTTCGCGAATCAAATAATAAATGCTTGCATTGAACTGAAATTTCCGGAAATACAAATCCAGGCTCGATGAAATTTGGGGGATTACAGCCAACAATGGCGCGAACGCCAGGAAGGAAAAAAGCGCGAACCAAGCCAAAAATACCAACCCTTTTCGACCGCCTAACCATCGCCAAAGCGCAGGCAGAAACAGCAAAGGCAATAATTTGGAAGCAGTGGCCAATACCCAAAACGCCGAAGCGCGAAGGCGCCTGTGCCCCTCCAACGCGTAAAGTCCGGCAATCATGAAAAACACCATGGCGCCTTCAAAATGACAATTGCCAACAACTTCAAAAACTGCCAGCGGATTCAATGCATACACCACAGCCGGCGCAAACCGCTGTGTGGCAGTTGCCGCTTTGCGCCGGAATAACAAAACCAAAGTGCCGCATTCACAAATCCACAAAAACAATTTGAGGATAAAGGTTCCCCACCATTCATTTGTAGGGGAAATCCATGCTGACACAGCAAATACGGCCTGACAAACCGGCGGATAAACTGTATGATAAGCGGGTGAATTGAGCCTGTCGTACAAATCAGCCGTGATGCCGGGAATTGAAATTTGCTGTTCGATGAAATAAGTCGGCGGGTGCAAAAACGGATGATACCCGGCTGCGCTCAGCCTGCCATCCCAGAGAAAACGCAGGTAATCGTCGGAAAAATGGGGCAACGCAAAAAGCAAAACCCCTCTGAGCGCCAAGCCCAGCCAAACCAACTGTAGAACGGGCAGTTTAGAACGGGTAATTACCCATCCGTACAACCCAAAAAACAATCCGTAAGCCAGGATGAAAAATTCAAATTCGGTGCGCCGGGCAAAGCAACCCAAGTAGACGGTAAGCGCAAAAAACGCCAGCGTCACCACACTCCAACGGGTTGCCCATTGGGGATTCGCCTGCCAGTTTCGCAGGAATGAATCAATGTTCGAGCGCAAGCAACGCAGCATACGGATCGGTTAAATCAAGCCCCAAAGCAACGGCAAAAGCCGGTTCTGTTTTGTATCCGGCGCGTTTTAATTCGATGATCTTTGTTTTAAATGCAGGCCCGTGCGCTTGAAGCAAACGATATTCAATAAGCAGGTGGCGGTAGGCATTTTGTTGCGCCACCGGGATGGGCTGGCCGAAAAATTCTACGTCGTAGTGCTTCATGCGCACGCGGGCGACGACGCTGGCTAGGCCCCCCATGGTTTTATGCCTGATTTCAAAGCCTTCCAGGTGTGAAAAGGCCTGAATCAGTTGAGTGGTAAACGTTTGTTCCTCCTCAAAACAGCAGATGATATCCAGGTCGCTGCTTTCAATATCGATTTCGATGGGAAAAGTGCCGGCAAGCACCGGGGTGAATGCGCTCAATTTTTCAAACACTTCAAATTGTTTCAACACCGCGTACACTTCCTGTTGTTTGGCATTGCCGACAGCCAGGTAAGCAGGGTGCAGAAAATCCGGCCTCTGCATTATTTGTTGGCCAGTTGTCCGCAGGCCGCATCGATGTCTTTACCGCGGCTGCGCCTGATCGTTACCGTTACACCTTCCCGGGCCAGGTAGGCGCCGAAAGCGTTCAGTCGGTTTTCGTCTGACTTTTCAAACGTAACGCCGTCGATCGGGTTGTATTCGATGATATTGACCCTGACGGGGAATTGCCTGCGGCAGAGTTGAACGAGTTTGGCGGCGTCTTCGAGGCTGTCGTTGAAACGTTCGAAGGCGATGTATTCGTAGGAAATGCGGTTTTTGGTTTTTTTGTAAAAATACTCCAACGCTTCCATCAATGCCTTGAGGTTGTTGCTTTCATTGATAGGCATGATCTCGTTGCGCTTTTTATCGTCGGCAGCATGCAGGCTCAGGGCCAGGTTGGAGCGAAAGCCATCGTCGGCAAGTTTGCGGATCATCTTGGCGATGCCGGCTGTGCTGACGGTGATCCTTCGGGCGCTCATGCCCAGGCCGAGCGGTGCGGGAGCGGTGAGTAATTCCACGCTGCGCATGGTATTGGCGTAGGTGAGCAGCGGCTCTCCCATACCCATGTAAACGACGTTGGTGATCGACCGGCCGAATGCTTCCGTGCATTGGCGGTTGACACCCACCACCTGGTCAAAAATTTCGGCGGCTTCGAGGTTTCGTTTCCTGCCCATGCGGCCGGTAGCGCAAAAAGCGCAGGTGAGGCTGCATCCCACCTGGGTGCTGACGCATACGGTAAATCGATCGTCGTCAGCTACGGGAATGAGTACGCTCTCTACACGGTGGCCGTCGTGTGTGAGCCAACGCGTTTTAATCGTCCCATCGGCGCTGTGTTGTACTTTATCTTCATGAAGCCCGGCAAAACTGAATTCCTCCTGCAGGCGCGCGCGCAGGGATTTGGACAGGTTGCTCATCGAATCGAAGTCGGCGGCGCTTTTAGCCCAAAGCCATTCATAGAGTTGTTTGGCGCGAAAACGTGGCTCTCCCCAGGTGGAGAAAAGGGTCTCTATTTCTGGAAGAGACAATGAACGAATGTCTTTTTGTGCGGACATGGCGCAAAGATAAACACGGAACAGGCTGGGATTAAAGTGATTTTGATAATTTGAGTGATGAAAGTGCTTGATTTTTAAATGATTCTGACTCTCCGCTTTTTAAAAAGCAGGATTAAAACGCACGTTCACGGCCCACCTTTGATGTGTAAAATCAAAAAGGGGCTTTGCCTGCTAATCTGGTGTGTTTTCTCAAAATACACACGCTTGATCTGGTTCAAGCGTGTAGCCAAGGAACTATGATCTGTTCTTGATCCTCCCCCTTTGAAGGGGCCAAGGAGATGCCTATTTCAGCCACTTATCCAGCCATGTATAAAATTCGCGCTGCCACAATAAACTGTTTTGAGGTTTGCTCATCCAATGGCCCTCATCTGGAAAACTGAGAAACCTGGAAGGGATACCCCGCAACTGCGCTGCCTGAAAAGCTTGCATGCCTTCGCCGAAAGGAACACGAAAATCCAGTTCATTGTGAATAACCATGATGGGCGTATCCCAGTTTTGTACAAAACGATGCGGGCTATCCGTCTGATACATCTTCGGAATTGGCGTTTGCCAGTAGGCGCCTTCAAAATCATAATGCGGAAACCAAACCTCTTCAGTTGTTCCATAAAAACTCTCCAGGTTGAACAACCCACAATGGGAAATAAATGCCTTAAACCGTTTTTGATGGTTGCCGGCCAGCCAGTACACAGCATACCCTCCAAAACTAGCGCCGATTGCGCCCATCCGGCTGGCATCAATAAACGGCTCTTTGGCAGCGGCATCGGTGGCCGACAGATAATCCTTCATCGCATCACCCCATTTCCCAGTGATCGCATCGTTCCATGCTTGTCCGCTGCCCGGCATACCCCGGCGGCAAGGCGCAACCACCACATACCCCTGCGAGGCCATCAGGGAAAAATTCCAGCGGAATGAAAAGCTTTGGCTAAGGGGCGATTGAGGGCCGCCCTGGGCATATACTAGCGCAGGGTATTTTTTGTTCGGATCGAAGTTTGGCGGCAAAATGAGCCAAACGTTCATGTCCTTTCCATCGAATGTTTTTACCGTACGGCGTTCTACTTTGGGTTTGGCAAGTGTATTCCAAACATCATCCGTAGCGAACGACAGCCGACGGGCATCGCCGGTTTTAGGATTAACCACATACACTTCCGGCGGATTAACCATTGAAATGCGGGTTGTAACCAAATCATTCCCAGCAACTTTCAGTGCAGTGTAATCATGAGTACCATTGGTTAGTCGTTTAATTTTTTTATCCGTGAGCGAAATCTGATAAATCTGGTAGGTGAAATTTTCACTGCTCAAAAAGTAAATGCTCCGGCTGTCGGGCGCCCAAACAGGGTGATTCATTTCGTAGGTCCAATTTGCCGACAATTCTTCCCGCATTTGTGTTTGGGTATCGAGAATCATCAGCCTGGGCCGGTCGGCTTCGTAACCCGGACGCTGCAAGCTGGTCCAGATGAGGTAACGACCGTCGGGCGACCACACCGGATCACGGTCGTAACCCACCAAATCGGCCGTAAAATTGAGCGTTTTGCCGGAAGCTAACTCATAAGCGTACAGATCGCTGTTGGTACTTTGTGCTTCTGCGGTACCGTTTAATTTACGACAAGTGTAGATAATCCATCGGGCATCGGGGCTCCAGGATATTTGTTCCATCCCACCATCGGGTGTCAGAGGCGAGTCAAAACGTTCATTGTTCTGTATGTTGACAGGTGTCGAAGTCAGCTTGCCATTTTGGTAAGCAGCATAAAACACATTGCTGTAGGCGTAATCGTGCCAGCTTTTCCAATGCCTGTAAAACAAACCGTCGAATGCCCGCCCCGATGATTTTGCTAAATCAGGGTTAAGTTCTTGTAATGTTTTATCCAGTTTCACATCCTGAACGAACAGTACAAAGCGCCCGTTGGGGGCATATTGAAATCCGTTCATTTCCTGGTCACTTACCTTTGCGGCTTCTCCAGGGCCGTCGACGGGAATTTCATACAACTTGCCATCCCGCAGGAATCCGATTCGTTCGCCATCAGGGCGAAAGGCTGCATCGGAACTGATTTTTTCGGGGTCAGTCAGCAAGCGGGTTTGTCCGCTTTGAACTTCCACGAGGTACAATGCCCGGGCGCTTTTATTGGCTTGTACATCAAAACGGGTAACGCCATAAACAGCCCAGCGGCCATCCGGTGATACCGCATCGAGGGCAACGCGGCCTACTTTCCATAACAATTCCGGACTGAGGATTTGATCTTGCGCGTTTGTTTGGTGCGTAGTAGCCATTGCAAGCAGAAACAAAAGGAGTGATGGATAATGTTTCATTATTTTTGAAAACAATTTAATTTTGAGAACTTGCTCCCGCAAAAATCACGATTTCAATACACAAACCATGCAAAAATACCTGGCTGAATTAATCGGGGCTTTTTTTCTAACCCTCACATTTGTTCTAACCACCACCCATACAGAGCTGACTATCATTGCTCCTGCTGCTACAGGTTTGATTTTTATGGCGATGATTTATGCAGGAGGGCATATTTCAGGCGGCCAATATAATCCGGTTCTGACGCTTGCTGCCTTGTTGCGTGGCAGGTTATCTACCAACGATGCGATTTCGTACATGCTTGCGCAAACAATCGGGGCTGTTGCAGCGGCGGCCATCGGCGTTTACCTGCACGGCAGCAGTGGCGAGGCAGTTATCGGTTTGCATGGTAACAACGATCCTATTGCGGCCCTCCTGGCAGAATTTCTGGGTGCATTTGCGCTGGCTTATGTGTTTCTGAATGTGCGAACCACACAAAGCAACGCCGAATTTGGTTTTTACGGACAAGCAATCGGGTGGTGTACGGTGGCTTGCGGGTACGCATTGGGCAGTGTGAGTGGCGGCGTGTTCAACCCTTCGATGGGCATTGGCGCTTCCTTCGCCGGTATGTACTCTTTTAGCGATCTTTGGATTTATGTGCTCGGCGCGCTGGCCGGTGGCGGTGCAGCGGCAACGGTGTTTACGGTGGTATACGGGAGGGGAGAATAGTTTATTTACTGAATTTCACCCGCGGATCAACCCATGCGTACAACAAATCTGCTACCAAATTCCCTAAAATCGTCATGGTGGCAGCAGCCATCAGAATAGCTGATAAAACAGAAAGGTCGTGACCGGTAAACGCGCTTTGCGTTTTTAGTCCCATGCCGGGAAAATTAAACATGGTTTCAATGACCAGGGAACCAGACAGGAGGGCCGGCCAAACGGAGCCAAAAATGGTGATAACAGGAAACAAAGCATTATAAAAAGCGTGTTTCCAATACACTTCTTCTTCTTTTACGCCTTTTGCCCGGGCTGTTCGCACAAAATCCTGGTTAAGGGCTCCCAGCATACCGCCACGCATTTGCATCGTTATTACCGTCAGGGAATAAAGAGTAAGCACGGTGATGGGTAGTGCAAATTTGGGCATTTTCAGTGCCAGCCAGCTACCAAATGATTGCACATGAGGGTTCCAACTGTCTGTCACATCCAGGTATGGATTTGCAATGAGCGGTTTTCCCAACAACGAGCTGGTAAACAGAATCATCAATAGCGCACCCAACCAAAAGGTTGGCATGGCATGCAGAAAAAACAGAATTCTTTTTGCCCATCGATCAAACAAACCACCCTTGTTCCGAGCCATTTCCACCCCAAGCGGAATTGCCAGGGTGAAAGCCAATAACAGGGAGATGCCGCTCAAAGCAAAGGTGGCGTAGACGTTGGGTTTTAATTCTTCCCATAGCGGCTTTTGTTGTTTGGTAAGCCCCCAATTTCCGGTCAAAAAACCATAAAACCAATGATGATATTGGTTGTTAAGTCCGTACCAATACACCACCGGAATATATAAAAGGTGTTTTTGGGGCGTCGTTTGCAATTGTTGGGTAGCGCTTTTCAAACCAGTTAAGGTTTGTAAAAAACCTGCATAACTTACCGGCAGTGTTTGGGCAAGGCTATCGGCACGGCTCAGTGGCTGAATCAAATCAGTTAATCCGTGAAGCGTCGACATCGACAACAACTCCTGCCGAAGGTATTTTACGTTGAGACACGAATCGGAAATGCGTTCCATTTCCAGGAGCGACCTGTTCAATGCCGCATCATAAGTTTCTACCGCCTGCCAATTTCCGGTTTGTGCAATCAGGCTCGTAAGCCTTTTTCGTCGTTCCAGTGGATAAATTTTCCACAACGTCTTTGGAAAGGCGGCCGATGTCAGTTTGAAATAAAACACCGGCTTGTCGAGTCCCAGTTTTTCAGCGCCATAACGGTAATATTCGGCGCTTTGCGCGGG
>JAEUUR010000299.1 GCA_016787465.1 Saprospiraceae bacterium
GAGCACCCTTTTTCACAAGGAGTTACAGGAGTTACAAGAGTTTCAGGAGTTTTAATCAAGCTCTTGTAACTCCTGTAACTCCTTGTTTTATTATCAATGAAGCATGGGATAAAAGAAAATCCCGAACCTTGGGGGTGCCCAAAATTCGGGATTATTTGATAGGCCCGGAAATATTGAAATTATTGCGATTGCAATGGGATTTCAGTGCCTGCAGCGTCGCCTCCGCCTACGGTCATAACCGCAACGATACACAAAACGATCAGCAAACCGGCCAGTACCCAGGTAGCTTTTTCAATAAAATCAGTGGAACGGGCGGCGCCGAACAATTGCTGCGCCTGGCCGCCAAAGGTTGGATCCAGTCCGCCGCCTTTTGAATTCTGCATCAGAACCACCAGCACCAGCAAGATGCTAACAATGGCGATAAGAACCGTAATAGTGGATAACATTTTGAATTATTTTTTAAGTTTGTCAATTTCGGCCGCAAAGTAAGCGCTTTTTTCGGGAAACGCCAAAATCAACCTTTCATACATTGTGATTGCCTTCTCCCGAAAACCTTGTTTGGCAAATAATTTGGCCAGTGTTTCTGAAATAACATCTTTGTTTTCCGACACACTTTTTTCAGCCAATATCTGGGCTATACTGCCCGGTTTGCCCTTGGGTTGCTCGTTTTCTTCCTCCTCTTCGTCGGATTCAATGGGTTGATGATCAATTGTTTGTGCGGTAGTCTCCTGAACAGGCGAAGTCTCCGGAACAATGGCTTCAATTGAAAGCGCTGCATCTGGTACCACGGCCAGCGCAGTAATTAACGGCAAATTGAAACGATTATACCAATCGTGATAAGTTAAGTATGAAACTTCCAAAATAATTGATTCAGGCTCTTCTGGTGGTGGTGGGGCAACCGATTGGAGAAGGGGTTCTGCCACTTCCGGTACAATTGACATTGCTGCTTCTGCGACAGGTTTGGATTCCGAGCGCTCCACTGTTGTCAGTTCTTCCTCTAATTTTCTTTTGAGCGTTTCGATAGGTTTGAGTTCCAGCACTTCTTCTTCCATCCATACTTCCTGCGGTGCGATCATCTGAGGAGCTACCAGGCGGAACAACTGGGTACGGTCGAGACTGTATGCAGCGGCGGTGGCTATATTTTTTACGACATCAGGATGGTCGATCTGCCGGGCTTTAATGGCAAGAAAATACCAAAGGTTGTGCGCATAGGGGTAGGCCAAAGCGAGCGTCTTCAACTCCTCGTAGGTGATGGTTCGGAGCAGTTCAGGGTCGTCAACTATGCGTGAAAATCGTTCCTGAGTCAAGAGGGTGAAGGTTTAAAAGTTGTTTAAAGGCTTTAGACAAGCTCTTACCAGTCGTTAAAAGCTTCGTTAAAAACATCTTCCAGCAACTGGTCGGTTATCTCTTTGATCAGTCGGTCCTGGACGGTCAATAAATCTTCAGTATTGGAAAATTCAGCAAAATGGCTTTTAGAACGTTCGTTCGGCCAGCTTTTCTTGTCGTTTTTATTGTTGATATATTTGAACGAAACCGTAATCCGTAATTGGTTGAGCGCGACGACCTCGCCGGGTTTAGGCGCTACCGGTGATACCGTAAATCCGGTTACACGACCGCTGAACTCAATATCAGGGTTTTCATTGTTTAAACGAAGTCGTGTTTCCGACCTGATCTTGTCCTTGAGTTTTTCAGTGAATTCCAATGCCAATGTAGGCGGCGCATTGGATGCGATTGTTTCAAAGGTTCTTATGAAAAACGAATTCACCTCCGGATCAATGGAAATGCCTTTAAATGTGTAGCATCCACTGAAGACAAATAAAAGAGGAACGATTAATCGCAACATCATCACACAAAGATAATCACGGATTTAATGGATTAGGTGATTTTACAGATTGATTCAGTTGATTTTGAAGGATTTAATGAAGGATAAAGGACTTGCTCAAAAAAACGAATTTCATCCCCGAAACGCAGCTTCGAAAAAACGCTCTAGTTTAAAGGGATCAAGGCGCCCCTCTGTGCGCACGCCGCTGCATAAATCCAGCCCAAAAGGTTGTACGCGTTCGATGGCTTCTTGTACGTTTTCAGGTTTTAATCCGCCGGCAAGGAATACCGGCACTTTTACCGATTCGACTATTTTTCGACTGATTTCCCAGTTGTGTACCCGGCCCGTACCACCCAGTTCTTTTACCTCCAGGTTTGGGTTGCCACTATCCAGCAAAAGCGCATCGACCCAGGGCGCTACTTCCAGCGCCTCTTCAATACTCCGTTCATCCATCACATGAATCACCTGAACCAGTTTGGTGGGCCCGATCGCCGATTTGATTTCTGCATAGGTGCCGGCTTGCAG
>JAEUUR010000115.1 GCA_016787465.1 Saprospiraceae bacterium
GATTCTAATGATTTGAGTGATACAAAAACCTTGATTTTCAATTGATAATGCGATCACCATTTTTATAACCACCTTGCGTCGACTATAATACCATGAAAAACGACCACGAATTTGAATTACTCCGTAAGGTAGAAAAAGTAGATGCACCACCTTTTTTACTGACCAGGATTCAGGCTAAAATCAACGCCCTGGAGGCAGATAAAATGCCCTTTTCCTGGCAGCTTTCAGGCGTTTTTGCCATCGGTCTTACCTTGATTCTCAATTTCACGGCGCTCCAAAACTTCCTGAACCGACCTTCAAACACATTGGACGGCGTCGCAAACTCAATGCAGCTCAACCCAAACTTACAATTATATGCCGACGCAAACTAAATTCTGGCGCCTGGCTGCCATGGTGCTTTTTTTGGTCAACCTTGCATGGCTGGGCTTTTTCTGGATGATGCCGTCGCATAAACCTATGGGCGAAAAGCCGCGCGATATCATCATTAAAAAATTAGCCTTCGATCGTGAGCAAATAAATACGTACGACCAACTCATCACCGCGCACCGGGCTCAAATCTCAGAAAAACAGGATCAGATACAAAAGGAAAAACAACAGATGTACATTGGTTTGTCGCAGCCGCAAAGCGATTGGGATTCCCTGGCGCATGAAGTTGGTTTGTTACACGGCGAAATTGAACGAATTCATGTCAGGCACTTTCTTCAAATCAAAAAAATTTGCCGGGAAGATCAACTGGACGAATTCAGGCAACTTACGTTTGAACTGGCTGAAATTTTTCACAGACCACCGCCACCTAAAAAGCGCCCTGAATGAAACAAACCATGCTTTGCATCCTGGCATGCGTTTCGATCTTTCAGAACCTTGCCGCTTCAACCGATTCTGTTTGGCTTAGTATCAGGCTTTCGTACCAAAACCGGACGGTTCAGCTCGACGAACCTTCCGACTCCCTGTTGCTCACCACTGCCCGGTTTTACCTTTCTGCGTTCGAGTTTTATAACAACAACAGGCTGGTACATCAGGAACAAACTTATCACCTCATTGATTTGGAGCAACCAAATACTTGTGTACTCAAATTTAACGCGCCTGGCATGAAAGGAGTGGATGAAATCCGTTTCAGGCTGGGCGTCGACAGTCTGGCAAACGTATCAGGGGCATTAGGTGGCGCCCTTGATCCGACACTCGGCATGTATTGGGCCTGGAACAGCGGATATATCAATGTGAAACTGGAAGGCCAATATTCAAAAAGCGACGCCCGAAACCAAACTTTTGAATTTCACCTGGGCGGGTACCTGCCGCCCTATCCTACCCTCCAATACATACAAACTAAGGCCAATCATTCCGGCGATCACTTGCTCCTGAATTTGGAGTTAAGCAACCTGATCCAACAGGTCAACTGGAAAGACACCCACCACATCATGTCGCCCGGAGCAGAAGCGGTGCGGCTCTCTGTCATTTTAGCATCATCATTCAGTTTGAGCGTCATTTCCCCATGAGTAAACCCATCCTTTTATTGGTTTGTATTTGGCTCAGCGGTGCTTTCGTTTCGCCCGTTGGGAGCCCCTACGCCTTGAAATATCCGACTAAATGGCCCAAACCAACCTATGATTTCAGCAAAAACCCGACAACCGTAGAAGGCGTGGCACTGGGCCGAAAACTGTTCTATGATCCCATTCTCTCGCGCGACAGCAGCATTTCTTGCAGCCACTGCCACCTGTCTTACACCGCATTTGCCCACGTGGACCATGCCTTAAGCCATGGCATTGCCGACCGGGTCGGCAAGCGCAATGCACCTGCCATGATGAACCTGGCATGGAGTCGACATTTCATGTGGGACGGCGCCGTTAACCACCTTGATGTACAAGCATTGGCCCCCATAACGCATCCCGCAGAAATGGACGATCAGATTGGGAACGTGGTCAAAAAACTGCAAGCAACGCCCCACTACCCTGCCCTGTTTGAAGCCGCCTTTGGCGATCGGAAGATCACCGGGGAAAAAGTGCTTAAGTCTATTGCCCAATTTGAACTGACTTTGATCAGCGCCGGCAGCAAATACGACCGCGTTCAGGCGGGCGTCGACAGCTTCACTGCCCAGGAGAAAAATGGGTATCGACTGTTTCAATTGCATTGTAATCAATGCCATACGGAGCCCTTGTTTACCAATGGCGCCTTTGAAAACAATGGTTTGCCCATCGACACGGCTCTAAACGACAAGGGCAGGAGCGTCATTAGTCAGGATGCTGCCGACGACTTTAAATTCAAAGTACCCACCTTGCGAAACATTGAATTTTCATACCCCTACATGCACGACGGCCGGTTTAAAAAATTGAAAGAAGTGTTACGCCATTATACGGAAGGAGTACAGGTATCGCCAACCTTATCCGGCTCGTTGAGGAATAAAATCACGTTAAACGACCGCGAAAAAGTGGACCTGACGGCCTTTTTACTCACCCTGACCGACAAGGAGTTCTTATTCAATCCTGCATTTTCTTTTCCCAAAGAATAAAAAAACAACCCAGGCCGAAGGAAATGCGCCCAAGCGTCGTCTAACCTGGTTTAGCAAACAAAGTCAAACCCGTCCGCAACATGAACAAAGGCATTTTATGCGCCATAGCGACGCTCTTCGCTTCCCAGGTATTTGCACAAACCAACCCTGCCATTACCAAATGGCTGATCAACACGACCAACATCAAAGGCAGGCATTATGTACAAGGCAACTCAACGCCCATTCAGGATAACACCCTCGCCAATGTGATTTCGGTTCAATACTCGTCAAACTGGGCGTACATCCGCACCAACGGCATCCCAGCCTATATTACCGGGCCATTTCTGGACGGCAACCCCTCCATTGCTCAACCGCAATCAGGCTATTTTAAATTCCCACTCAATCCGGTTCAAAACACCGGAACAGCCACGAACACCACGCCTGGAAACATCGGAATTTTCATCAACGGCGTAGCACTTTTCGATTACCGCGATGGAATTTCATGGCACAACGCAAGTCAGTCACTCAAAGGCGGGCCCCTGGGTGGCATGGGCGACAACATTTGGAACCGCGATGCAGTGGTTGCTGAAAGACA
>JAEUUR010000307.1 GCA_016787465.1 Saprospiraceae bacterium
CTTTTTCATAAAATTCTAGATCGTTTGGGCCTGCAACTTTTCCAACTTTGAATATTAAATCAGCTTCAACAGGAATATTTGTTGGCCAAATTTCATTTTCATTCGCAGCAACTAAAATTTGATTTTCGCCTGGAAAGGTGACTCTTTTGACTCTACCTGATGCAAGGCCACCCGGTGTAACTTCAAATTGAAACGTAGCACTCGAATTTGTACTCAAATCAAACAACTGAAATCCAATCCAATCGGTCGGTTTTTGAGGAATTGGAATATTCTCGCAAGGAACATATTGGTATATATTTGGCCTAACACCATTTGTCGTGAGTTCTAAAATTAAATTCACCGGTGGTGTGTAGGCGCTAACGTTGGTATTTACTTTACCATCCGGACAAACAGGCTGGATTCTAAATTTGTACGCCTTGGGTGAAGAAAGATTGTTAATTGTATAGGTATCCACATCATAAACCAGGATGGCATGTATTGAATCGAAACCGCCGTTGTTGTTCTCTTGAAAAGTGGTCAAAAGGTAATCATCGCCGATATTATTCTGGTTCCATGCCAGCGAAACGTAACCGCTGCCCATGCCTGCAATCCTGAAGCTATCAGGTAGGGGAAGCTCACAATCACTTAGATCCTCCATTTTGTTTGTGGGAACGGTATTATTGGCAAAAAGGTGGTTCAAAGAGCAGCTCAAAAGCGAAATAAACAACCAAAAATGTAACTTTTTTTCCATGACGAGTAGAATAAGGTTAAAGATTTAAATGAAATTCGGATCAAAGGTTTTTACTTCGAGCGAAAATTTTTAGTAACACTTTTTGCAGCGCATTCTACCTCAAATATATGGAGCAAAGTCAATTATTGGAACTACTTTCATCGTTAAGTCCGGAAGAGGGTAAACAATTGCTTGAATTTTCAGGATTATCCTACTTGTCGACAACTAAAGTCAGGGCCCAAATCACACCACTCCTGCAAGTTTGTTTTCAACACTTGTTTGAAGGGAACCCAAAAGAACTCAACAAGCAGGAAATATTCCAGTTGATTTTTCCTGAACAAGCATACGTGGAAGGGAAATTGGAAAAAGCCATGGTGGAAGCCCACAAAATGACCCGGAATTTTTTGATCAGCCAGTATTTCCTCCGTCCTGAAAATGAATTTTACCAACACTATGACTTCGCTGAAATCATTCGACAACGCGGATTAGCACTAAGGCATAAAAACACCTTAAACAAGTTGAAAAAATTCCTGGAAGAAGAACCGGTACACCACAATCTTCGGTTTCATCAACAGTATTTGATTGAATTGGCATTCCTCAATCATGAATCAATACATAACAAAGTCAAAGGTGATTTGAACATTCCCAACTGCCTGGACGCCCTCGATTTGCATCATTACACCAACCGACTCGCACTGTTTAATAACTATTTGCTGCAAGGTAAAGTTGCAAAAATGATGGAGCCGGAAGAAATGACACAGCGTTTTGCAGAAACCAATGTTCCGGAGAGATACCTATCCAAATCACCTGTACTCAAACTGAATTTTACCATTTACAACCTTTTAAGAAAGGAAGATCATGAAACGGAAGATGTGTATTTGTTGTATGAATTGATAGAATCCAACCAAAAAAACATTGATACCGAACATTTAAACGGATACTACACTTATTTGCGCAATATCTGCACCCTCATTCTGACGAAACACCCGGATCGCCTGGATGTAAATCAAATATTGTTCGATCTCTATAAAAAAATGCTGGAACGCGGGTTCATCCTTTACGAAGGAAAAATTCATCCAAGCAGATACCTTGCTATCACGGATTGTGCAATCAAAGCCGCCGAGTTGCCATGGGTTTGTGAGTTTATAGAAAAATACAAAGACGAAATTATCGGCGAAAACGAAACCAAAGATGTTTATAGACTTAACCTCGCATTATACAACTTCGCTATCGGAAAATACGAGGAATGCGCTGATCTCATCCCGCCTAATCCGCCATTTGTTGATTATCTATTTACTTCCAAACGCCTGGAGTTGAAAGTCCACTATGAACTAAAATCCAATTTCTATTCCTACAGGTTAGATGCGTTTAAAATGTTTATAAGCAGGACATCAAGCAAACTCATAAGCGAAGATAGAAAACAAGCATATTTAAACTTCCTCAACTTCCTTGCTCAACTCTCCGCCTCCATCCCTGGCGATAAAAAACGCGCCGAAACCCTCCTAAAACGCATCCAGGAAAAAAAACAAGTCGCCGAATGGCGCTGGCTGCTCAGCAAAGCGGAAGCCCTGAAAAACAGAAATCATTGACCTACGCCCGATCGCAGCGTTCAATCGGCGAGCAGTGATCCAGCATGATATTTCCGTTGTATTTGAACGTAACCCCCGGGGCATACCAGGCTTCCATCGTGATGTAACGCACTTCGCCGGAGGTGAAAAACTGGAATTTGTAATTGCGCCAGTCCGTGTGGTTGATCAAGGGCGAAGAAGCAAGGAGTTTCCCTTTGTCGTTTTTCGTGGCGCTGCCCCATATCCGCAGGCGGCAGGGACTGTCGAATTTCACGTAACTTTCTGCATGCGCCAGGTACATGTTGAAGGTGTAACAAACGCCGCCTTCCAACGGACTCGCCAGGGCCTGAGCGATGTTTTCGGTAGTGTTTTCCGAGCGCGTAACCAACCCGATACAGGTGTTGCCTTCCTGCGGCATAAAATTGATGCCCCAGGCGCCGGGCATGATGTCGGGGGTGCTGCCGGGCGTCACGGAATACCAGCCCACCGGCGAAGCGGAAGCCCGGGGTGTGTCTTCAAACGACGGGTTGCGGAAATAAACCTTCCCGGATGGTTGAAAAGAAGCACAAACAAGCCACAAAGCGGCCCAATGCCAGGTATTTTTCATCGATCGAATTAACTTTAAAGCCATTGCGTACATTTGCCCCACCAAAACACACAAACACCTAAACACCAAAACACACAAACACCAAAACACACAAACACAC
>JAEUUR010000173.1 GCA_016787465.1 Saprospiraceae bacterium
TCCGCGAGTCCGAGTTTAAAATCTGCGCCATCGGATAAAATATTACCTCTAATTTTTGCATTCCCGTTTACATCTAACTTCTCGGTTGGAAAATCGAATCCTATTCCAATTTTACCATCGTTCTTAACCATAATCGCGGTGTTAAAAGTGAATACAGCATTTGCAGCACCTTGACCGGCTGTGCGAAAAAACATATCTCCGTTTCCGTCAAATGAAATTTGAGAGGAATAACCCGCCTTTAATTTTCTTAATTGCCCATCATAATAACAATTGTAGCCTATGAATTTTGACCCACCATTGTGAAATGTCCACAGATCTCCAATTTGAAGTTGTTCTTTAGGGGAGGTTGTTCCCAGCCCAATATTTCCTGTTGGAAGAGGAGCAGTGTTTTGCGCTTGGATGCTAAAAAACAAGCAAACAAATGTGCTAGACAGGAGCAAAGTCTTTTTCATATGTATTTTATTTTTTTGATTGCAAACTTCTTCATTACCCCCACTTTACCAACAACCACCTCCAAGGGTGCTTACCGGTACTCCATGGTGCATCTGACAACCATGAGAATACAAACCAAGCAAACATCACCATCCACCCTAATTCGCCAAATTAAATTTGACCTTTTTCAAATCAATCAGTAATAGTGAGACAAGGATCGATGTTTCACCAACAATAAAACAAATCAACTATTATCAATTTTCCCCGTATTTTCTTTGATCCAAAAGCCCTTTTTTAAATAATATATAAATCAAATCTCAATAAAAAACATATCATTTTTCCCCGTGCTTTTTTTGATAGTACCTTATTTTTTTTTGAAATTATTTCTCAATTTTGACTTTAAGCTAGTGGTGAACCAATTTAGTAGTTGGAAAATAGGCGAGATTATTTTTAATCCTGATGCGACGTTTGAAGGGCGTAATACGGGTTCATTATAACCGACAAACAACAAAATCAGGATTAAAAAGAGACCGTCTATTTTTCAGAAACTAAGTTGGTTCACCACTAGCATAAATTGTGGCTTGACCTGTTCAAATACAGGAATTTAAAAGCCAGACAAACAAAGCTTCACCTTCCAGCTTCCAACCCTCGATTTTCTTTGAGGTAATAGACCGTAAAACCCATCAACAACGCCAAAATAATGGTGTTTTCAACCCAATGCTCGATCGGATGAACCCAGATTTCCTTGAACAAATCCCAACGGCCGATCACCTCCACAAAATTCCAGAAGATGATTACCGTAGGTACCGCATAACGAATGGCGTAATCGAATTTGGAAATTTTGATTAAATTTAAAAACAAGTAAATCGACCAAAATAACGACCCGAAAGCAACAATATACGTGGCCGGGTGCCGGTCGCCGGCAATGTCCTGATCATATACGAGTAACAACACGATGTAAAACGTCCATAAAATCATGATCGTTTCAACAAAGGTGGTCATGGCAACCAGTTTTGCCGGGCGCCCTTCCTTTCCGATACGTTCCTTCATGCCAGCCAGTTTTTGAAACCAATTGAAAAACTGGCATTTGGTGCGGCTGAATCCGAAATAAACCAACATCGACAACAACAACCCGGCCGACGACATCATGACCAGATACTCGGGCTTCGTGGCCACCTCACCATGCTCATAATAAGGCGCTACATGCAGCTTTTCAGCAATCCATACGAATGAAAATTCCACCCAGCCCGTCCAAATAAGCACGCCGGCAAGAAATCCCAACAAGGTGGCAATCGCTTTATTTTTATACTTCGAAATACCCGCCGCCAATGTGAAAACACCCAACATACCTATAGCAAAAGCGCCGGACAATTTATGGTGCTCGAAAATACGCTCGTTTAATACCATCAAAGCGTGCCCGATGGGCATGAACAATAAAACAATGGCAAAAGATTGGAGGCCTGTTTTGATCTGATCAAGTCTGAAAGCCATAAAAGTTGAAAATTTTATGGCAAAAGTAAAACACTATTTATATTTGATCTAATTAAATTTAATAATCCATTATGTGCACCCAAGCTATCCAAAACTCAATTCATCTACAATTGTCTCAAGATGGTTGTATCCTTGATCCGCGTATCATCAGCCAACAAGATGGCCTTACTGATGATGACAGACAGCATGTGATCGCCTTCGAACGGAAGGTAAACCGGATGTTTGGCAAGCTCGGTGCGGTCGGGCACGATACAGAGATACTGGTCATTGGGCGACATAAGGATATTCCCGCTTCCGCAATGAATTTTGTAGGTATGTTTTGTACCCTGAACAAACAGGTATTTGCCTTCAAACCGGCATTTCGGGCCAATATTAAGCCGGGGAACAATTCTTTTCAAGGCATCCATACGCACCTCGCCGGCGGAGGAAAGTTCTTCTGCAAATGCGTAATGCTGCCAGTAGTCGCGCATGCGCGCATCGCCGGCATCCTGCCAGTTCGGATCGTTACCGATGCTGCATACGCCCACGAAAAGATCAACATCGCGCATCAGTTCTGAGAATAACAGCGGAGGCACTTCGTGCATATTCACTTGCGTTTGTTGGCGGTAAAAGCGCACCTGATCGGTAAAGACGTATTGGCAAATACCCATATCCGACACCTGGTTCAAGTCGTTGGCATCTACCCAAAATTCGATGCTGTAATTCCAGGCAGGCACGCTTCGATAGGCGGTGTTGGCGGAATCGAATTGCCCTTGCAGGCGGTATTTCCAGCCGCGTTGCGCGCAGAGGGCTGCGAACTGGTGCTGCCGGATGATGTGTGCGGCAAAGCGGTTGGAATAGGAGTTGGTGGCCATTTCAGGAGGGGTAACGATGTAAATTTCCCGGAATGCCTGTTTGATGGGTTGGGTGATTCGTTGTTGTTCGAGCCAGTCGCGCCAGGCGAGCACTTGCCGGGCCGTGCTGTTGATCGGGTGCCACAGACGGACGATGGTGTCGGGTTGAATCCATTCAAGCGTATCACCGTCGGGATTTTGCCAACGGCCACCCTGCCAGATAGCGGCTGCCAAACGCTCTCCCTGTTCGAATTGCCAGATCAGGCGGGAAGCAATTGATTGTAAAACCGGATGTTTTAACAGCCGTTCGGATAAACTCTTTTGCGTCCAGGTGCGCCGTTCCAACCAGGCAGCTTCCAGCGATTGGGCGGTGCTGCCGAGGGCATCTTTCAATTCCTTTTGCAGGAGTTGCAGACTTTTGAACGCCGGATCCTTTTTTACGGCTGCCGGGGTCGACTTGAGCGCTTTCCCACTGCTTTTTTGTAGCCACTGTAACTGAACAACGCTTCGGTTTTCAATACTTAAAATGGCTTCATATTCCTGAAAATCGTGCACCGCCATCAGGTTTTCATCCAGGTTGAAATCGGGAATACTGAGTTCTTTCAGTTCGCCCTGGGTGATGCCGTTTTTGGCAGCCAACCCGTCGAGTATTCGATCGATACTGCTTTTAATCACTCTATTGACAGCCTTTTTTTGCTGCCGGATGATGGAAATAATCCCCTTGTTCTCCGGCATGAGCGCAAATCCTTGCAGGCAGGCGTTGGCGGTTTTGATCGCGAGCGAACCCATGACGGGCATTTTTTTATAACCGATATCTGCCAGGTCGCTCAATGCTTCGCGTACGCCCGATTCGTTCGAAAGAAACCTGCCCATGTACCAGCAAATCGGTGAAATCCAGTTGGGAACCCCGGCGGTGCGCTGTCCGCGAAAATCGTCGGGCAACTGGCGGTGTTTTTGTTGAATGTAATCGATGGTCAGGCGCAGGATTGCCGTGAAATAACGCGCCTGGGTTGAATACGGAAGGGAAGCCAGGGTCTTTTCTGCCGTTGGCAGCCATTTGCCGGTAGGAGCGTTTTTGTTTTCCTGTTCCAGACACAATTGGAAAAAAGACAAGAGGGAAGTTTGATCGGCGGCTGGAATGGTTTCCAGGAGCAGGTTAATATGTTCGGTCAGGAGGGAATCGCCAAAATTATCCGATAATGGGCCTTTATTTGACCTTGAACCAGATTTGCCCGTGATGCGTTTTTTAAGCTGGTCAAAAAAATCCATTTAAAATGCCGGTTATCCGCCGACGAGCGGCGTGAGTTTAACAAAGGAAATGTTGGTTTTATCGCTCACATGAACCGGCGTTTCAAGGTCGTCGATTTGCTTGTCGTCGACAATGACAAAAAAGGCGTTCTTTTTAAACGCTTCGAGGGCTCGGTATCCATACGCTTCAGGGTCGGGGCCGGCAGGCAGGTGTCTTTTGGCGGTCGGCCGTTTTTCACCGTTCAGCAGTCGCTCCTGTTCGGTCAGGTCGGAAAAAGCGGTCAGGAACCGGTGTTGTTTTTCATCCTCCAGGCGTTTGATTTCCTCGGCAACACGGAGCATAATGATTTCACGCAGGGTAAGCGTTTCGGCTTCGACGGATACCTGCATTTCCTGGATCAGGTTGCCGGTTAGGGTTTCATCTTTAAATGTAAGCGTTGCGACCATGAGGATATTCTTTGAACAAAAGTATAAATTGTTTTGAATCATCTTGGAATTTAAAACAAATTTTTGAATAAAAAGGTAGAAGTGACAGCTGTTTAACGCACGACGTTTTCCAGACCCTGAAGTGTCTCGTCCGGACCGGCTGAAGCCGGTGCTACCGGTTGCATTCTGCGTTCCTTGTTCGTTAACATACAGTAAATCAGCGCCGCTCACCTTAGGAAAGAACATGAACAAAAGCTAATACACCAAACAACTCTTTCCTGTTCCAGTTGTTAAGAATCAGATTACCTGACCATAAATTCATTTCCATGCAAGCATTTGAAACCGTTACCGAAGCGCTCGATGCGTTGCGCAAGCAAGGTTACAGCGAAGACATGAACCTGCTTTCGGATTGTTTGGAGTGTCACGGAGGCGCTTTGCGCTTACATCCCGAAGATTTTCATGTCGATCAGTATTTCAGGTTCGAGGGCATGAACGATCCTTCCGATGCTGCCATTGTTTATGCCATTTCATCGGAAAAACATGGAATCAAAGGGGTGATCGTAAATGGCTTCGGCATCAGTTCCGAGCCACTTACGAATGCAATGTTGGAAAAATTGAAATAATTTCCCTGGTTATTTCTGTTGCAACTCTTCCAGTTTTCCCGCTGCTTTCAGCAGTTTAAGAACGGTGAGTTTGTAGCCGAAGAGCTGCTGCCAATAATTCGTTTCAGCTTCGGAAAGCGCTGTTTGAGCGTTGAGCAAATCGGTGAGCGAGGCTACGCCTTCTTTGTATTGCAGCAACAGTTTATCCGTAATTTCCCTTGCCAGCGATACATTATCGCTTTGTGTGCGCAGGCCTTGTAATGCGTTGATCAGCTGGGTGCGCGCTATATTGAATTCCAGCCTTTTACCGGCAGCCAGCTGGCGTTGGTCTTCCTCCAGCTTTTTTTCTTCCAAGCCGAAGGCAAGGGCTTTGTTGCGTACGCGAAACCCGTCGAGCAGGGGCATTTTTAATTTTAAACCTGCGGCCATCATGGTGTACCAGCGGCGGTCGGGGTCGATGAAGTTGATATCGGTACGAAACGTTTGCGCTGAAGCGGCGCCGTATAAATGCAGGGTTGGGTAAGCTTCTGCTCTGGCCGACCGCATCTGGATGCGCATCATATCTATTTGATGCACCAACAGCCTGTATTCCGTGGTGCTTTCTTCTTGTAATTGCACGCTTAGCCAACGCAGCGAATCGGCTGCCGGGGCGCTGATATCTTCTTTCAGTTCCAGGGGCTCGTCGTAGGATAAACCGCAATAAAACTGGAGCGTTTGTCGCAACCCGGCAATAGCGGCGTGCAAATTTTGGCGTTGTGTTTCCAGGTTGGTGCGGGCTACCCGTATCCGTTTTACATCGGTGGGTATGGCAAAACCGTTGGCCAGTTGAAGTTCGGCCATTCCACGCAAAGCGTCGAGTTTATCAATGTTGGCGTTCAACGCCCTGAGGAGTTGTTCGGTTTGAAGTGTTTGAAAAAATATGGTAGCTGTATTGTAAAGCACTTCTTCTTTCGAACGTTCCAACAACATGTCGCTGATGTTACGCGTCACGTTGAGAGCGGGTGTTTGTCGGCGTGCCGCTTCATTGAGCAACGGTTGTTCAACGGTAACAGCTCCGGCCAGTTGAAGCGGCCGGCCGAATTGAGCAGGAACGACCGTGCCTTCCGGTTGACCAAATAACTGACCGGGAAGAAGTTGCGTTGGAAGTACCGGATACCAATCGAGGTTGACGCCAAAGGTTACGTCTGGAAGCGCGCCGCTTCGTGCCTCCTTTACCCTGCGCTCGAGTAATTGCCTGTCGAGTTTATTTTTTCTTACCTGGTAATTATTGGCAATGGCGAGTTGCAAACTTTCTTCAAGCGCCAGCGATCGAGGTGTTATTTGCGCAGAAACCACACTTACACTGAGCAAAAGCACGCATACGAGAGAAAAATTACTTTTCATCACGCTAAGGTATATGTTTAGAAATAATGCCTTCCGGCGATTGTGGGTTGAAAGTTAGGAGCATTGTCTTATTTTTGCTGCAAACGGCGAAAAATCGCTTATAAATTTGAGTTGATTCACCACTAAAGCTATTAAAACCAATGGTACGCAGCAAAATTGCCGGCATCGGATATTACGTTCCGGAACGCGTTGTGAGCAACGACGAACTTGCCGGCATCATGGATACTTCCGACGAATGGATCCAGGAACGCACAGGTATTCAGCAACGCCGGTATGGGAAAAAACACGAAGAAACCACCACCACGATGGCTGCCGAAGCCACGCGTGTCGCATGCTCGCGTGCGGGTATCAGTCCGGAAGATATTGATTTTATCATTTTCGCTACCCTCAGCCCCGATTACTACTTTCCAGGATGCGGGGTGCTCCTCCAACGCGAACTGGGTATTACCAAAAAAGAAGCCGGCGCCTTGGATATCCGGAACCAATGCAGCGGATTTTTGTATGCCCTCAGCATAGCCGACCAGTTTGTCAAAACCGGGGTATATAAAAATGTGCTTGTCGTAGGCTCGGAAATGCATTCCATGGGACTCGATTTTTCTACCCGTGGCCGCAACGTTACGGTCATCTTCGGCGATGGCGCCGGAGCTGCCATCGTGCAGCCTTCCGACGATCCCAACCGGGGTATTCTAACCACCAAACTGCATTCTGACGGCACTTATGCTGAAAAACTGGCCTTCATCAATCCGGGTGCTCACGGTGGCTACCACCTGAATAAACAAGGCGAAACCTTTGATTTCGGCTACCCTCCCAAAGACACCTTCGGTGAAATTTTTATTACCGATAAAATGATGGCCGACGGAAATTATTACCCCAATATGGAAGGCCAGTTCGTTTTTAAACTTGCCATTCAGAAATTTCCTGAAGTGATCCACGAAGCGCTGAATGAAGTGGGTTTGAACCCTTCCGATATCAACATGCTTATCCCGCATCAGGCGAATTTGCGCATCAGTCAGATGGTACAACGCCTGTTGAGTCTCCGCGACGACCAGGTGTGGAACAACATTCAAAAATTTGGAAATACCACCGCCGCATCCGTACCCATCGCCCTTTGCGAAGCCTGGGAAGCCGGAAAAATTAAGGAAGGCGACCTGGTTTGCCTGGCGGCATTCGGCAGCGGATTTACCTGGGGAAGCGCGCTGATCAGGTGGTAAATTTATGTGTTTTTTTGTGTTTTTGTGTTTTTGATCAATTTCATTTCCTTCGGGTTCTATTCCCGGCAGGTGGGAGAGTGTTCATAGAACTGTGTCAGACAAAACAAGTAAGTTTGACAAATGAAAAAGCAATTTGATTTTGAACATTACAAGCAACAAGCCGTAGAAGATTTGCTGTCTGGTAAGAAGCAGATCGACGGCCCGGATGGAGTTTT
>JAEUUR010000174.1 GCA_016787465.1 Saprospiraceae bacterium
GTATCCAAACCATGGTGGCCGACAATATGGAAGAATTAATCAAACTCCTTCCCTACAAATCTTCTGTCAAATTATTGATCCGAATATCATTCCCAAACCCTGAGGCCCGTTGCGACTTGTCCTCCAAATTCGGAGCCAGCCTTGAACAAGGGCGCCAATTAATTTCTTTTTGCCTCCAACAAGGCATTCAATTAGCAGGGTGCAGTTTCCATGCTGGCAGTCAGCTGCCTGGTCCGGAAGCCATGCTTTTCGCGATCTCCCAAATCAAACAACTATACAACTGGTGCGCTTCTGAGTTAAACTACACGATGGCCGTTCTAAACATCGGAGGCGGGTTTCCTGCAAAACTCAGCCACTCCATTCCTGACTTGTCAACATTTTGCGCACCGATTCATGACCTGCTCAACGAACTGTTTCCGGATACCGAAATCTGGTCGGAACCAGGGCGTTGTTTGGCAACCGACTGTATGACCCATATTTCGAGCGTTATTGGTAAAAGTATCCGGCATGGAAAAAAATGGTATTACCTCGATGATGGCGTGTACGGAACATTTTCAGGCAAGATTTACGACCACGCGGAATACCAACACCAACCCTTAGAGGCAGAAACAGACACTGCACTGGCGCCTTCTGTATTAGCTGGCCCTACGTGCGACAGCATTGATGTGCTGAAAGAAATGGTTTTATTACCCGAACTTAAAGTAGGCGATTTAATCATCACGCCGCAAATCGGTGCGTATGGGTGGGCAAGCCGTACGCAGTTCAACCATCTCAAGAGTGCCGCGATCATCGAAAGCGACTTGTTGGAGATGAAAGAATTTGCTTCCTCCAGCCTGAGATGGACAAGCTTGGCCGGCAATCCTTCTTTTAAAAGTTCCCCGGAATTGGAATTGGAGTTATCACAAATAACAGCCAATTGAATTCAAGTAACAAAAACATCAGCTGCAAAACTTCGCTCCAATTTCAACAATTGGACGAAGTTTTTTTATTTTTACCGCGTTGTATACTTCGCGCTGTTTGGTTATGAAAACAGCCTGCGGCTAAAGTATTGACTAACAGCGCTCTGTATGACAATTCGTATTCATAACCACATTGCGTTGGCTATATCAATCATCCTCATGGACTTTTGTCGGCAAATTCAGACTTTCCTCGCTTCCTGAATATCGGCAATCAGTCAGCGCCCGCCCATTTTCAAAAACTAAGTTGGTTCACCACTTGCGGTGAAACTATCACACAAGACAGGATATCCAATGGCAAAATGCATCCTATTATCAGCCTTGTTATTGCTCTTGTTCGCGCCTTTGCAGGCCCAAAGACAAGAAATCAACGAGCTATTCAAAAAACTTGAAACAGCTCAAGATGATTCCATGAGGTGGTATTGCAATATTCAATTGTCGGCCAACCTGATGCGTATCAATTTTGACTCAGCGCGTATGTATGGCGAAAGATCGTTGGAATGGGCGGATAAACTTCAAAATCCCTCCTGCAAAGCGCGAAGTATCAATACCCTCGGCGCCGTGTACTGGAATAAAGGCGATCATGAGCAAGCGTTGAAGTATTATTTTCAGGCAATGGAAATCAGTAACACGTATAACTCACAAGCACTGTACAGCACTATTTTGGGAAACATCGGACTGATTTATTCCGACCGGAAAGACCACAAACTTGCGCTCGAATATTTGTTGAAAGCACGAAAAATCAAGATTGAAACCAAAGACACCATCGGTTTGGTACGCACCCTGAACAACATTGGGAAGGTGTATACCGAGAGTAATAAGCCAGACTCAGCCCTGATTTTTTATTACGAATGTTTGCCTTATTTTGACAAATTACCTCAGTTAAAACAAGGCAAAGGCATTGTTTTAAACAACATCGGCTCCATTTTGATGGATAAAAAAGACAATTCAGGAGCAAGAAAACACCTGGAAGCATCACTCAAGATTCGTGAAGAAATCGGCGACAAAGGCGGCATGGCCGTTGTACTTGGAAACCTCGGATTGCTGGCCCAAAATGAAGGCAATATTACCGAAGCCATCCGCCAATATGAACGTTCCCTTGCACTCAGCGAAGAAACCGGAAGCCTGACCGATAAACAGGATGCCTGGAAAAAACTTTACATCCTGTACGCCGAGCAAAAACAGTTTGACAAAGCATTTGATTATCTACTCAAATATTCCAATCGGCAAGACACCATTTACAAAAAAGAATCGGCTGAAAACATTGCCGAAATGGAGGTGAAGTACCAAACAGCTCAAAAAGAAGCGGAAATCAAGGTGCTTGAAAGCGAAAATCGTGTTCGAAACCTGATCAATTACGGCGCATTGGCTGGCATATTGGCTTTACTTGTTGTGCTGTGGCTTTCACGACGCACTTACCGACAACGTCGACTGCTTCAACAAGCTACCATCGACAGGCTTGAAAGCGAGCGGAAAGTGGTTAGCTTGAACGCCCATCTGGAAGGGCAACAACGGGAACGGTTGCGTATTTCAGAAGATTTACATGATGATTTTGGATCAGGTTTGTCCAAAATATCCCTGCTAAGTGAAGTGGTTAAAAAGAAAGCGCCCATGCCGGAACTGGATAAAATTTCAGCTTCAGCGAAGGAGTTACTGCTCAAAATGAGCGAAATCGTGTGGGCATTGAACCATCGCAACGATACCCTTCCAAGTTTGGCAGCCTACATCAGGCGGTATACCTCCGGCTTTTTCGAAGATACCGGAATTCGTTGTTTGTTCGATATTCCCGACGACCTGCCCAATGCGCCACTTACAGGTGAAATACGTAGAAACATCTTTTTGGTGGTGAAAGAAACCCTCCATAACACCCTCAAACACGCCGGCGCCGGGCGCGTAGAAATCACCTTTGCCGTCAACCATCATGAACTCATCATTCAAATTGCCGACAATGGCAAAGGATTCGATCAAAAAACCATTTCCAAAGCAGGAAACGGTTTGATCAACATGAAAAATCGCATGACCACCGAAGGCGGCGACTACGAACTTGAAAGCGAACCGGGCAAAGGA
>JAEUUR010000277.1 GCA_016787465.1 Saprospiraceae bacterium
ATGTTGAATTAAGACAAAAGGGCTGGCCGTTGCGACATTTCATGGTAACAAATTACGCCTTCCGCGTAGTAGTGACAAACCATACTTTTCCGGGTGGCGCCAGGTGTAGTAATCGGGCTGCCGCCGTGGATGAGGTTGGAATGCCAAACAAGTACATCGCCTCGTTTGGGCAAAAACACCTTTTTCTCCAATCCTTTTTGTTGAATGATTTCCTCAATTTTATCTTCGTAATGTTTATTGCTTTCGTGGCCGAGGGTAAAGCGACCGTTCCCAGAGTTGTAATCCTGAGTAGAAACAAAAGGCAACCGGTGGCTTCCAGGGTAGTATATCAACGGGCCGCAACCTTCATGCACATCTTCAAGCGCTATCCAGGCTGCAATCAGATATCCTTGTGGCTGGGTAGTCATGTGGATTGCGTCGGAATGGGCGCGCTGTTCGCTGCCAAGGGTAAAGTTCAGGGATTGAAAAGGAACTACTTTTCTACCCAACAAAAAGGAAAGCAGTTGGTTCAATTCCGGATTTTTGAAAAATTGATCCCTTGCGAACGGACTAATTTCCCAGAGGTTGAAAATTTTCCTTCCGGTAAAATTGTAACCCGCTTTGCCGTTTTGAAGCAGTTCCTCCACGGTCTGGTTTAAATGGTCGGTATCTGCTTGACTAAAAAAATTTTCCAGCACTAAATATCCTTCGTGCTCAAACTGCCGGATTTTTTGTTGCATTTCCGGCGTCAAGCCCTGGAAGGTTGCGTTTGATGTCAATTTTTCCTTCCTGTCAGGCCGGTCGAGCCAAGGTATTTCATCCGGTTGCGGCGCTTTTTTGAAGTCTGCCGCGCCAATCGGGCTGAAAATACTCTTGTTCAATCCATACCGTTTATACAGCGCCCTGTTGTGTTTTAAACGTTTTGCGTTCAATAAGTTATGCAGAAAATAAGTTGCTTTCAGGCTGCGCAAAACACCGGTGTACCGTTGAAAAATCCGTTGTAATTTCGACATGTTGTTCAACATCTAAGGAAGGGCGAAGATATAAAAAAGCCCGCGCAGCGGGGGGGCTGTACGGGCTGGTAGAGTTGCCTGTTAAGACAAATATGCTTTTATCCTGCTGCGGAGACGGATTCTTTCACAAGTAATTGGAATCCATTTCCATGGATGTTCACAATTTCAATGTTTGAATCCAGCGCCAGGTATTTGCGGAGCTTGGTAACAAACACATCCATCGACCTGGCGGTGAAATAAGTGTCTTCATGCCAGATTTTGGTCAAAGCTTCTGAACGTGGCGTTACATCGTTGATGTACTTGCAGAACATTTTTAAGAGTTCAGCTTCTTTCGGACTCAATTTCCACTGGTTTTCTTCACCTGCAGCAGCTCCATTAAAAGTAAGTATGCGGAGCGGGTAATTGAAGTGATATTTTCCGATCAGGTATTCCCGCTGATCGTCGCGCGGGTCGGGCGCTTTGTTGCTGCGTTTAAGCACGGCCTGGATACGGAGCAATAACTCTTCGGAATTGAACGGTTTGGAAATATAATCGTCGGCGCCGATTTTAAAACCTTGCAACACATCGTCCTTCATGGTTTTTGCCGTGAGAAAGATGATTGGAATTTCCTTATTGCGTTCACGAACGTCTTTTGCAAGTGTGAAGCCATCTTTTCTCGGCATCATCACGTCAAAAACGCACAGATCGTAGGTTGTTTTTCTAAAAGCTTCTAATCCTGCCACCCCATCGGTAGCCAGTGTGACATCATAATCGTGCATTTCGAGGTAGGAGCGTAGCACATCGCCAAAGTTTTGGTCGTCTTCAACCAACAGGATTTTGTAGTTAGCACTTGCCATAAAGCGGTCGTCGGTTCATGTGATGGTGGAAACCAACCAGTCAGGTCAGGTTTGATGAAGTTTAAACTTCGTCAAACTGGAAGTCAGGTCGGTTATTAAATGAATAGTAGTTTTAACAGGGGGATTAATGTCTTAACGCACCAACGTCTCATTTAAGTATGTGGCAAAGCAATTGAACCAAAAAATTCTGTTAACGATCTATTGTTTGACCATTTTTCCAAGGTAAAACGCTTTTTCACCCTTGATGCGAACAAAATATACTCCTTTGCTCAAACTTGTTGTTGGAATACGGATGGTGTTGCCGTTTAATTCGAAGTTTGTTTGAGCCAGTTTTCCGTCCACGGCAAAAATTTCAACTGACTCAGCGCGTTCATCAGCTGGGAGTTGAGCCAAAGCTGTTTCAGTAACCGGGTTGGGCGTCAACTCGAGGGTCATGTTTGGCATGTCTGCGTTACCGCTTAATACTGGATCCAGGTTTGTACCGCTGTTCATCACCAGGCCGCTGGATGTTTCTTTGATAAATGCCAGCACATAAATTTCGGATGGATTCCACGCGGCGCTCATATTGAAGTTGTACGTTTTGCCAAGGTTTTGTCCGGCTGCAGGCAGGGTGATCGCTTCGCCGTCAGAGGAGGTCAGCATATCGCGGAATACATCATGGTGAACAGCCTCACCGTTTGGCGTGGTCATGTTGATGGTTTTTTCCACGACGGCTACGTAGAGTTTATAATTGCCTGCCGGAGGAGTGCCTACAGATTTGATTTCAACAAGGGCGGTGCGTGCAGTTCCAGTTCCGGTGACAGATACATTAAAACCTACAGGACTGGTTTGTCCGAGGTATTTTACCAGGGTATCCTGTCGAAGCAAAGGGTTGCTTGCCGGAATTAACCTGCCATTCATGGCAATACGCGGTGTTCCGGGAATGTCGTATTGTTCCACCCAAGCCGTGTTTTCGGCGGTGTTAGCCTGATGAAATACACAATTGACGTATGGAAAAGAAGGATGAACGGCAACGTGGTGAATATCTTGCGCAAATTGAGCTTGCCCGATCAGGGTATAAAACGCGGGGTTTCTGGAAGCGCAAACGCTGCATCTTGAATTGGTAAAATGCTCGATCAACACATATTTTTTGGCGGTATTTTGTGAAAATGTGGTGATTGCCGGGAGCAGCATCAAAAGTAAAAAGGCGTATTTTTTCATGTAATTTGTGTTTGAATAAATGGTGACACTGAATGTTCTGAGCGACAAATTTACCAGGATAACGCCCGGAAGAACGGAAGGTTCGCAAAATAATTCATGAAATGTCGTTGCCCGAACGTTTGGTACACATGAACGGAATGCCGTATCCTTGCGCTTCGAAACAGCAATTGAACAAAACAACCTGCATATTCTATGATGTACCTATTGACCATGCCTGACTTTACCTCCGGAGCAGTTTGGATGAGTTTATTAACCTTAACCTTGCTTGAGATCGTTTTGGGGGTGGATAATATCATTTTCTTATCGATCATGTCGGCCAAGCTTCCTCCGGAAGAGCAGCCCAAAGCACGAAATATCGGCTTGATACTGGCGATGGTGTTGAGGATTGTGTTGTTGTTCGGCATCACCTGGATTATCAGCTTAAAAGACCCTCTGTTTTATGTAAACCTACCTTGGATGGATACACATGAAGCAGCAGGGGAGCACGGCATGCCATTTGTCAATGGACAAGGTTTGATTTTATTAATTGGCGGCCTGTTTTTACTGTACAAAGCAACCACCGAAATACACCACAAACTGGAAGGACCTGAGGAGGCGGACGATCCGAAAGTTTCCAAAGGAAAATCAGCACTTTCCCAGGTCATTATCCAAATTGCATTGATCAATATCGTGTTTTCATTTGACAGTATCCTGACCGCCGTGGGTATTGCTGATAACCTATTTATCATGATCGTCGCCGTAGTGCTGTCCGTTTTGGTAATGATGGTTTTTTCCGGGCCAGTCAGCCGATTTGTGAATGAACACCCGACAGTACAAATGTTGGGCTTGTCGTTCCTGATCTTGATCGGTTTTTCCCTGATTGCTGAAGCAGCGCATTTGGGCCATTTCACGGATTCTGCCTTGCCAAAAGGATATTTGTACTTCGCGATTTTCTTCTCCTTGTTTACAGAAACATTGAACATTCGGATGAAAAAATCGAAAAAACCGGTTCAACTCCACGGATACGGCGAAACTGCTAAAAAACGCGGCCTGTTGGATGAGGATCTGCTGGATACTGAAAATCAACAAAAATGAATTTGAAACTCTCCCGTGATCTGGTTTTTCTGGATCTTGAAACTACAGGCCTGAACGTCATCCGTGACCGGATCGTTCAGATTGCTATGGTAAAACTTAGAAAAGACGGAAAACCACAGGAAGAGTTTTCAACGTTGGTAAACCCCGGCATTCCAATTTCAGAAGAAGCAATGGCGGTACACGGCATTTTGCCGAAGGATTTGGCAAATAAGCCTACTTTTCGACAATTGGCACAAAAAATCTGGGATTTTATCGGGGATGCTGACCTCGCCGGCTATAATTCAAACCGTTTCGACGTACCCATGTTGATGGAAGAATTTGCCAGGGTAGAAATGGAATTTGATATTTCGAAGCGGCATTTGATCGACGTTCAGCGTATCTTTTATAAAATGGAACCGCGAACGTTGAAAGCAGCCTACCGCTTTTATTGTCAAAAAGAATTGACCGATGCCCACGATGCACTGGCCGATGTAAAGGCTACCATCGATGTTTTGAGCGGCCAACTGAATGCTTATGAAGGAAAAGATTTGATCGATGAAGAAGGTAATGTGGTTCCCGCTCCAATCAAAGGCGATGTAGCAACCCTGCATACATTCACCAACGACCTGAATTTTCTGGATGCCACCCAACGATTGAAAGTTAATGCTGACGGTACGGTTGTTTTTAATTTCGGGAAGTACATCGGGCAACCGGTTAAAGAGGTACTGCGCCAGGAAAAAAACTATGCACACTGGATTTTGGAAAAAGAATTCTCCTCCCAGGTGAAACAGTACATTAAAAAAATGATGAAAGAGCTTTGATGTTCAGGCGATTTTTCCCGGTTCTTCTGATGGCAATACTTGTGGGTTGTTTTGATCCTCAGGAGGGGTGTCTCGATATTGCTGCGGTGAACTATTATCCCGCCGCAGATGAAGACTGCTGTTGCAGGTACCCTAAGTTGATAATCAATGCCGATCAAACTTACGATACGCAGCTTTTTAAACAGGACTCCCTCTATCCGACTGCCGACGGCCACTTGTTCCGAATAAAAAGTATCGCGTTTTATTTGTCGGAATTTCAATTGTTTAAAAACGGAAACGTCTTTTTGATGGGTGATTCGCTTGAGTTCAAAACCTACGACGCCGCTCAAAACGATACGATTTCCCGCTTGTTTACAGATGATTTTACCCTGATACGGCGCGTTCCATTTGCAAATCAGGTAGCTTCCTTCCGTGAAGACGGCGCCTTTGATCAAATCCGGTTTCGACTTGGGTTGAACGAATCGGCAGAAACCATCATTCCTTCCTTGACCGCTTCAAGCCATCCGTTATATCCACAAAAAGAAAACCTGTACCAACAGGGCTTTGTATTTTTTCAAGCGGTTGTCGTACGCGATTCTGCTGCATTGACTGCACCTGATACGCTGAATTTTTTTCGACAGGACTTACCCGATCTCTTCATCACCGGACAGGGTGATTTTATTCATCAAATCGGAACAGACTTTACCCTTACCTTACATGCGGATTGGAGTCGGCTGTTTGATGGCGTAAATTGGACAGTTCACGACATTCCTGCATGGAAAAGCAAGATTGTCGCGAACATGCCAAGTGTATTCAGCGTTACGCCGTAAAAGGGCCGCATCTTTGCTGTGCATTTGCCCTTACCATATTCAATTGTTTCATCTACAATTAGCAGATTTCCATGAAAAAATATCAAATACTGGCCGCTTTATTACTTTCGGGTTTGGCGTTTTATTCCTGTAAAGACCCGGTTGAAACCGGAATTGACTTCGATATGACCTTCACGGCCAATTTCGATGGTCAGCAACTGGAAGTTGATAAAATATATCCGCTAGGAACGCTTCCGATCAATTTTCAACGCTTTCGGCTTTATATGTCGGATATTACTTTGTTGAGAGGCACAGAAGAAATACGTATATCAGAAGTGGAATACCTTGATTTTACACCTTCCAGCAGCGCTACCAATCTTTCCGTTACACCCAAAATTGTATTTAAAAATGTACCCGAAGGAAGTTACGACGGTATACGGATCGGCTATGGTGTTAAACCGGAGCTGAATGCCAAACGGCCCTCAGATTTTCCTGCTGGAACCCCACTGGCAATTGAAGACGACTATTGGCTGGGGTGGAAAAGTTATATTTTTATGGTACTTGACGGCAGGGGTGACTCCGATAACGATAGCAACATGGATTTTGGGTTTTCTTACCACTGCGGATCCGACCCCGTGTACAGGGAATTTACATACCAGCAGCATATACACGTAGAAAAAGATCACCCAGGTTTGCAAATCGCCTTTGACGTGCGCCGCTTTTTGCTCAATGATGACAACTCTCCTTACGATATTTTGGCCAATCGCGCCACATCGAACGAGGTCAGTGATACCCGTGTCGCAGAAGAAATTATGGGGCGTTTTGACTCGGTAGTAACCATGAAACAATAACCAGACAAAACTGCAATGCCATGAAAATCCTGGTAAGTACTGTTCAGATACGTTTGTTTTTATTGGTTGTAACTTTGGGTCTGGGGCTTGCACAATGTGATAAAAACGACCCGGTAGACCCCACGGAAACGGATTTGTCGGGTATTCCATACAACCCGCAGTCTTACGCAATCCCAAAGCCGGCTCACTTTCCGCAGGTGCCTGTGCCAGCCGACAACCCTATGACCGTGGATGGTATTCAACTCGGCCGGCGTTTGTTTTACGACCCAATCCTTTCAGCCGACAGTACCATGTCGTGCGCTTCCTGCCATTTGCCTGTGGGAAGTTTCACCGACAACAAAGCAGTGTCTACCGGAATCGACGGTATCGCTGGAAGAAGAAGCTCCATGTCATTGATGAATATCGCTTATGCCACCAACGGATTGTTTTGGGACGGCAGGGCCAGCTCTCTTGAGGATCAGGCATTGAAACCAGTTGAGGATCCCATCGAAATGCACAATACTTGGCCGAATGTGATCGAAAAATTAAAAAAACACGCAACATACCCCACTTATTTCAGAAAAGCTTTCGGCATTCGCAGTACCGGTGAAATTACCAAGGAACTGGCGGCTCAGGCAATTGCACAGTTTGAACGGACGCTGATCAGTTCCGGTACTTCCAAGTTTGACCGGTTTTTGCAGGGTGATGTGGATGCGCTCGACGATGAAGAGTTTGATGGGAAATTGATGTTTTTTGATGAAGGCGCGTCATATGGACTGCCTGATGCACAATGCTTCCACTGCCACGGCGGATTAACCCTTACGGGCAACCAATATTTTAATAATGGACTTGACAGCGTAGCCAGTCTGGATGATTTTGTAGATAAAGGAAGGGGTGAGGTAACCGGAAAGCAAAAAAATAATGGCCAATTCAGGACGCCAACGCTCCGGAATATTGCCTTGACAGCACCTTACATGCACGACGGCCGCTTTACAACCCTGGACCAAGTTATGCTCCAATACGCCGATAATGGATTTGGGGTCGAAAATGAAGATATTTTTATCGGACAAATGGGGTTCCCATTGGGGAACGGCAGCTACTCAGGTTTGAATGCCTACCAACGGTCTGCTATTGTGAAGTTTTTACATGCGCTTACCGACACCACGTTTGTTCAAAATCCGGATATTCAAAACCCGTTTAAATAGATCGTATTCACATTTTGGCTTAATTTTCGCTGTTTAAATTGAAAGCGATCAACTCGATATCAATTAATTGGTAAAGTTCGGGTTGATGGCTTTCACCATCATCCCGTGAAATTATGCGAAACCGATTTACAATTTTGGCCCTCCTGGCCACGCTCTCTTTACAAGCCCAGATCAGCGAAGGTGGTTTTCCATTGAGTTTTCAGGAGGATTTCCGCGCAAATTTTGCTTCAAAAGCAAACGTAATTGTTCAAATTCCAACGGTCGATAAAGAAAAATTAATGGCGGAGGACAGCCGGACGCCGGGCCAAACCAGGTTTGCCGCAGCGGTTGCCGTCGATATTTCTTCCAGCCAAAAAGGCGCCTGGTTTACACTGCCCGACCAACGCCAAGTGTGGCAATGCACCCTTCAATCAAGTGGCGCGGTTGGGTTGACCTTGCTTTTCGATCAGTTTTTGCTACCAGAAGGCGTTCAGTTTTATGCATACACGCCCGACAAGTCAACAGTATTAGGCGCCTTTACCAGCAAAAGTTGCTTGCCTTCGGGGAAATTTCTGGTTGGTATTCTGCCTGGAGAAACAGCGGTACTTGAGATGGTTTTACCGGCGCATGTAAAAACGGCGCCTGTTATACATTTGAATCGGGTAGATGTTTCCTACGATAAACACGGCATGAACAACGGCCCCGATTTTGACTTCGGACAGTCGTTGCCCTGCAATGTGAATATCAATTGTCCGGCCGGCGCCAACTGGCAACAGGAAAAGAAAGGAATCGCCCGGATTTTGATGGTTTTTCAGGGCGGAGAAGCCTGGTGCAGCGGCACCCTGATCGCCAATACATCCGGTTCATTCGAACCTTATTTTTTAACGGCGCACCATTGCCAGCTCTTGCTCGCGAATCCGGAATTCGATTTGTGGCGGTTTGACTTTGAACTGGAAAGTGCGAATTGTTCGAATCCTCCCATGGAGCCTTCGCCGAAATCTGTATTGGGGTGCGAACGTATGGCTTCCAGAACGGAAACAGATTTTATGCTGTTGAAACTCAATCCCATACCACAGAACTATGAAGTGTATTTCAATGGCTGGAACAGAGACAACAGTACGACTTCCCTTGCTGCGCAAACAACAATGATCCATCACCCACAGGGCGATATCAAAAAAATTACCATCGATACCCAGGCGGCAGTGATTCACCCTAATCAGTTGAATTGGGGAGGCGTTTTTGGTATCAGTCCGGCGAATACCCACTGGAAAACGATTCCGGATATTGGAATTCAACAACCGGGGTCCTCTGGAAGCCCTTTGTTTGACAATGCCAAACGGATTCGCGGACAATTACACGGCGGAAGCGTGAGTCAACTGGATCCATGCATCATGACCGGCGTTTATTATGGTCGGTTTAACCAGTCCTGGGATCAGGGCGCCTCCAGTGCTTCGCGACTGAAAGAATGGCTCGATCCGACATCTACCAATGCCATCACCCAAAACGGTTATTTGAGGCCTGTGCCTGCCGGTTTTGATATCAGTGGTACGGTAAAAACCCATTGGGGCACGCCGATGTCGAATGTTAGGGTTCGCCTGAGCGATAGTAACGGCAGTTTTTATTACACGACCACAGACACTTCGGGTTTTTATCTGTTCGACAATGTGGCTGCCGGGCATAATTTTACCCTGACACCCCAACGAGACACCAATGATTTGAACGGCGTTACCACCTTCGATTTGGTGCTGATTTCAAAACATATTCTGGGTATCGAATCCTTGAACTCCCCCTGGAAAATGCTTGCTTCGGATGTGAACAAAAGCAATTCAGTAACCACTTCGGATATTGTGGAGGCCAGAAAGGTGATACTCGGTATCAGCCCAACATTCCCTGCGAACGATTCATGGCGGTTTTTCCCTGAGTTTGCTGTTTTTGCCGATCCTACCAACCCATTTTTAGGATCCTTGCCCCCCAACAACATCAGTATCACCAACTTGCAAACCGATTATACCAATGCCAATTTCAAAGGCATCAAAATCGGCGATTCGAACAATACCGCCGACCCCGGTCAGTAACCAGGCAAAGTTGGTCGGTTAGATGCATCACCATTCGGTAAAATCACTAATTTTACCCCGCTGATTATCAGTTGATATTACTGATACATACCAACCATTATCCATTACAGAACTGCCCTATGCATACTGCAAAAGAAAGATTTCTCAAATACGTTACCATCGATACCCAAAGCGATCCGAACAGCCCTACTTGTCCAAGCACGGAAAAACAAAAAAACTTAGGCCGTTTGTTGGTGGAAGAATTACTAGCGATGGGAATTTCCGATGCCCACCTGGATGATCATGGCTATGTGTACGCCACGATCCCTTCCAATTCCGATAAAAAAGTGCCGGTCATTTGCTTCTGCTCACACATGGATACTTCTCCGGACTGTTCTGGTGAAGGTGTGAAGCCGATTGTTCATCCCAAATACAAAGGGCAGGATTTGGTACTTCCCGACGATTCGTCGGTTGTGATCCGGATGAAAGATCATCCCGATCTAAAAGATCAAATCGGGAACGACATCATTACAGCCAGTGGAACCACCTTGCTCGGCGCCGATAACAAAGCAGGCGTAGCAGCTATCATGGATGCAGCGCACACGCTCATCCACAATGCGAAGATCAAACATGGGAAAATACGGATTTTGTTTACACCCGACGAAGAAATCGGACGTGGCGTTGACAAGGTTGATATCAAAAAATTGGGCGCCAAATTCGGATATACCATTGATGGCGAAACTGCCGGAAGTATTGAAAATGAAACATTTAGCGCGGATGGCGCGGTGGTTACCATCTTCGGTGTTTCTGCCCATCCGGGGTTTGCAAAAGGCCAGATGGAGAATGCACTCAAAATCGCGTCCAGAATTGTGGCCAAGTTTCCGGATAAACTTAGTCCGGAACATACAGAAGGCAAACAAGGATTCATTCACCCCGTACATATTGAAGGAAACATCGAAAAAGCAACCATCAAACTTATACTTCGGGATTTTTCGGAAGCGGGTTTGAAACGTCATGGTAAAACCCTGCAACGAATTGTGGACGCAGTGTTAAAACCGTTCCCGAACAGCAAGGCAGAGGTAAAGATTTACGAGCAGTACCGCAATATGAACAAGGTGTTGCGCCGTTACCCACAAGTGGTCGATTATGCAGTGGAAGCCTTGAAAAGAGCCGGTTTTTCGCAGCCTAAACTATCGTCCATCCGGGGTGGCACCGATGGTTCCCGACTTTCATTCATGGGATTGCCATGCCCCAACATTTTTGCCGGTGAACATGCATTCCACTCCAAACAGGAATGGGTATCGGTGCAGGATATGGAAAAGGCGGCTGAAACGATGGTGCAGCTGGCTCAGGTTTGGGAGGAAAAATCCTGATGTTACCTTAGTTGGGTTTTACGTCTGAAAGCCTGTTCAATTCACAAACAACACACTTACATTTGTTATGGAAGATTTTATGAAAAACCTCGGCGACTCAGCCAAGGAAGCGGCTGAAAAAGCAGTAAACAAATTCAACGAACTGAAAGAAGCTGCTTCCGACAAGTTCGAAGAGCTCAGTGAAAAAGCAGAGGCTATGGCTGCAGAAGTAAAGCAGGAAGCGGCTGAAAAACTGGCCGAAGCGCAGGCAGCCAAAGAAAAGATATCCCAACACGAAGGCGGCGCCCTGGGTTACCTAACAGACAAAGCAAAAGAACTGATCGGCGGCGATACTGAAGCAGATAATACCGCAGATACACAAGAGGAAAAGAAAGATTTTTGGCAAAAAGCCCAGGATTTTACGTCCGACAAAGACAAGTAATCCGGCTTATTAGCCATTGGCTTTTTTATGGTCGGCCAGAAATTTTTCCAGTCCAATATCGGTCAGTGGGTGGTTTAATAACCCTGTAATTGCCGATAACGGACAGGTAACTACATCTGCGCCGGCCTTTGCTGCCTGTACAATATGCAGTGGTGTGCGAATACTGGCAGCCAGGATGGCTGTTTCGTACATTTGCAAGGAATAAATCTCGTTGATTTCCTTGATCAGTGCAATTCCATCCCAGGTAATATCATCCACCCGGCCGATAAAAGGCGAAAGGTAAGTGGCGCCGGCTTTGGCAGCTAAAATGGCTTGGCCTGCTGAAAAAACGAGTGTGCAATTCGTTTTGATATCCAGTTCTGAAAAGTGCGCAATGGCCTTGATTCCGTCTTTGATCATCGGAATTTTTACCACGATATTTTCGTGCAACTCCGCCAGTTTTTTGCCTTCGGCAACCATACCTTTAAAATCGGTACTGATCACTTCTGCACTTACATCTTTGCCCGGGCCAACGATTGCGCAAATGTCGCGGTAATGTTTGAGGATGTTTTTTTCGCCGGTAATGCCTTCTTTGGCCATGAGAGAAGGATTGGTGGTCACTCCGTCGAGGATGCCCAGTTCTGCGGCTTCCCGGATGTGATCCAAATTGGCTGTGTCTATGAAGAATTGCATAATTCAGTGGAAAGGTGTAGGTAAAAAAGAAGGCGAATGAGCGATGGTGAAGGAAAGCGGTCGGATTTGCCATTCACGCAGGCGCTCATTCGCCTATTAAAAATGTGCCGAACACACCGCTACGACCACATATCCTTGCTGCATTTCTGCCCTGGGGAGGTTTTGCAGGAGCTGGTCGTCCGGCACGGCGCAAAGGTAAAACATTTTTGTGTTTTATGGTCAGTGATTTTGTGTTTTTGTGTTTTTGGGTTTTTGGGGTTTTGTGTTTAGGTGTTTTTGAGTTTTTGAGGCGGTCTCATACACGCCCTAATTGATCGTAAAGTTCGCTTAGAATTATTGGGTTTGATGGTGCGAAAGGCACGTATTTCAAAATTTACAATCAATAAATTTTGCTTTTTATGCGAAAAATTCTGCGGAAAAACCACCTTTGAGACAGACTCATTGCTTTAGGAGAGTGTTCACTGAACTGTGTCAGACAAAACAAGTAAGTTTGACAAATGAAAAAGCAATTTGATTTTGAACATTACAAGCAACAAGCCGTAGAAGATTT
>JAEUUR010000279.1 GCA_016787465.1 Saprospiraceae bacterium
GTCTTCCTGGTTGAATTCCTGTGCGCGGGCGGCCAACAGCGCCTTCAATGCAGCAAAATCCTCATCGGCTTCGGGTTTGCTCAACAGTTGGAAAATACGGTAGTAAGCTTCAATGGCGGGCGTAGGCATTTCTGAAAGGTGCGCGCCGGCAAAACGACAAATTTCTTCCACCAGATGCAGGTTGTAAGGCGTTGCCAGAATAGCCTGACTGGTGTACATATAACAAGTACGTTTCAACTTTTCTAGCAGGTAAAACGTATCGAGGTGGTCAGTGGCTTTTTGAACGCCGGCATTAAATTGCCTGGGCGAGCGGAGGGCTGTTCGTTGCGCTTCCAGGATTTCAACAGCATATACGTTGTAAAAAAAACTGGTGTCGGGCATCGCTTCAGCGTCTAATTCACGACGCAATTTTTCCAGCTGAAAATGATAGTGTTTGTCGAGTCCCCGGTCAGAAAACGCCTGTAACATATCCAAACCGGCAGGAAAAGTATTGTTTTGATAGATTTCCAGCCCAACGAAATTTTCCGCAAGCTTAAGTAAAAACGACATCAGATGGTTCAGGCGCGCTTCATCTGGCACTTCCTCAGGAAAAAGGAACGCCTGTGCGCCCGCGCGTGTAGCGCCTGAGTATTCCGGCGCAAATGTATCAAGCCAGTCAGCCAAACGGGTTACATCCTGGTTGCGGTTGAAATAAGAAGATGCCGCCATATCGCGAAAGGAACGTCGTTCTTTTGCGGAAAAAGTGCGTAGCAATTCAATCAGTTTGCTGTTTTTCATCTAAAATTTGTCGGCGCACGACAATCTGCCGGTGTAAAGATCAGCAAATCGAGGTCAATTTTTTGATTTTTATAAAATTTAACTTTTAATAAAACATTGTTTATCAAGTAATTAATTTAATAAAAATTTTTTATTTTACTAATTTTTTATGATAAATGTATAAAATTGTATTTGCCTGTGCTTCCAACCTGCCTCACTTTTGTAACGTAAAATGGTTTCCACCGAACAACTTGAGGTAACATCCAATCCGAAAAGTCGTGGAATCGCCAAATAAGGACGTTTATGAATAAGCAATGGATATTTTTATTAGGATTGATTTGCGGATCGTTTGCAGGCAACACAGACGCCCAAACACTGGTGGTGTATCCGGGCGATGTGACGAATAACGGCGTAGTGAACAACCTGGATTTTTTACACCTGGGTTTGGCCTATAATTTCGCCGGCCCGGCCCGCGATTCAGGGGCATTGATCTTTGCTCCGGTGCTGGCAACTCCCTGGAATTACCAATTCCCCAACGGCTTGAATATGGCATATGCCGATTGCAACGGCGACGGCGTGGTGAATTATTATTTCGACGCATTCCCCCTCTATTCCAACTACGGTCAACAACGCACTAACAATGTGATTCCCGATGTGTTCACCCCTGGCCTCAACGGCATTGACCCACCCCTGCAATTCGACGCCTCGGGCCTGCCCGACCTGGTTCAGGGCGGCCAGGCCATTCAATTACCCATCGAACTGGGAACTGCCGATTTGCCGGCAGAGGATGTGTACGGCATTGCATTTTCAATGCTTGTGGAGCCTAACGTAGTCGATGTGAACAGCATCATGTTCAACCTGTCGGAAACCTCCTGGGCCAACCCCGACAACGACCGGATCTGGGTGTATAAAAAAGTAGGGAACAACCGGGTGGATGTGGCCTGGGTACGAACTGATCGCAACCAAAAACGCGGATTCGGCCGCATTGGTTACGTCGATTTTGTGATCGTGGTGGATGTCATTCCGCTCATGCAAGCTTCGCCGGTGTATATCCAAGACATCAAAATGATGGATAAATTCGGCAACTACAGCACCGTGGCCGGCGATACGCTGCTGCTCAATTTGGATCCCGACAGCAATGCGACAAGCGTTAACGCCCCCGTAAAAAACATCCTGGCAAACGTTTACCCCAATCCGGTTACCGACCAGCTTTTCGTACATGCTTCTGAAAAAATAACCGGACTCGCGCTTCACGACCTGCTTGGGCAAGTCGTTTGGTCGCAAGCCGAACCCAACGCCAACCCAACCTCTGTATTGCTGCCGGAATTACCCTCCGGTATGTACACCCTCCGTATCGAAACTGAATATGGCGCCGTATTCAGGAAGGTACAAATTCATCATTAACAACTCACTAGATACACACAAGATCATGAGAAAAAGTGCTTTTTTCACCCTGCTGTGGATGCTGCTCTCTGTGGTAGTTTATGCACAGTCGACCGTCACCGTCAGTGGTACGGTTAACAAACTTGCCGACAATTCGCCGGTGGCCGATCATCCGGTATATTGTTTCGCAGGCGATTCACTCGACCCGAATGGCGGCCCATTTTTTGCGGAAGGGCTTACTGACGCTTCTGGAGCATACAGTATTCAATTTAACCTGCCTTCCAATGTTTCGGTTGTACATGTCAACACCATTACCTATTGCGAACCCGACTTCGTTTCAACGGTGATCGTACCAATTGTGAATAACCAGGCTACCGCTAATTTTTTGGTTTGCGACGACAGCTTCCCGCCGCCGCCCGATTGCTGGGCTGGAATCGGCGTCGTAGATAACGGGAACCTGACCTATTCTTTTGAAGGTTATTATTACGGGCTGGACTCTCTTGCACAAGGCGTTACTTATCAATGGATTTTTGGTGATGGGACTGCCAGTTATGAACAAAATCCGGTACACACGTTTGCACAGGATGGTATTTATATCATAACACTTAATGTGACGGGAGAAGATGGTTGTGTAGCGACCACTCAATTTTTCCTCGACACATCCTTCAACGGCTTCCCGGAATGCATGGGGTATATCCTGTACAATCAAACCGGAATTACATCCTTTGATTTCAGCGCAGATATTTACGATGCCAACGGCAACCCGGTACAGGCAAACAGCTACCTCTGGGATTTTGGCGACGGCAACACCAGCACCGATGCAGCCCCAAGCCACACCTATGCCGATCAGGGCGTTTACACCGTACAACTGCACGCACTGACCGACGACAGCTGTGAAATTCATGCCTGCGACATCGTTTTTGCCATGGATTGCAACGTCGATACATTCTGGTACGGTTGCCAGGCGATGTTTGCTACCGGACTGCTCTGGCCCGATTCCATGAACATCGATCCAAACGGCGGCAACTGGGATCCCCTCACGGTATCGTTCATTGATTTGTCGCTGGGCGCTGTAACGGAGTGGAGCTGGTCGTTCGGCGACGGCACGGCAAGCAACGAACAAAACCCAACCCACACCTATGCAACAGACGGTATTTACACGGTGACCCTTTCAATCACAACCCTCGACGGGTGTGAAAGCAGCGCGACCTTCGAAATCTGCGTCGGCGACGATTGCTGGCTTCCTGAGCCAGATTGTCAGGCCATGTTCCTGCCATTGCCCGACAGCTTGGGCGGCAACGGCATCCAGTTCATTGATTTGTCGTTCACCAACAGCCCGATTACATCCTGGTTGTGGACGTTCGGCGACGGCACCGCTAGCAGCGAGCAAAACCCGTATCACGTGTACAGCCAACCGGGCGTTTATCCGGTTACCCTGACCATCGAGGCCGACTCCTGCAACAGCACGATCACGTTCAATATCGATACGGAAAACCCATGGAATTTCAACGATCCGAACTCGCCTTCCAAATTGGGTCAATCCAGTTTATCGCTGGCTACCAACACGCCGAAATCGAACCTGGATGCGGTGAAGGTATTCCCGAATCCGGTGCTGGATGAATTAACCGTGGCTTTCAACAGCAAAAAAGCAGGCGATGTAGTAATTAACCTGACGGACGTAAGCGGCAGAACCCTGATCAGCAAACCGTATCAGGCGGCGGAAGGACTGAATGCGGTACGTATGCAGGCAACAAGCCTCACGCCGGGCCTGTACCTGGTTGAACTCCGTTCAGGCGACGATATTCAAACCTTAAAAGTGGTTAAACAGTAATCTTTTTTTCTGGACAAACGGCAAGCACTGTTTGGGCCTCTCCTATCCCAGGAGGGGCTTTTTTATTGTTCAGTTTTTGGGAGGGGGCGGGAAAGGGGATTGATTAAATGATTAATAGACTAAATGATTAATAGATTGTTGAATGGGATTTAGGAGGTTTGATTGGGGGCATACTGGTGGTTTTTTGATGTTTATTTTTTTATGTACAGTGCCGTTAAATAATTGATTACCAAACAAATCGCCCATCAAAAATCCCCGCAACAATCTATTAATCATTTAATCCACTGGCTTGAACACAATTTGCCGGTAATTATCCCGCTCATAAAGCACCCCGATGCGGTGTTTTGAGAGCAGCGCCAGGTCGGAATAGGCGGTATAATCGGAAGTATATCCGGCGGGCGCTTTGTCGATCAGCCGGCTGATTGGCCAGCTGCGGCCTTCATCCGAACTGAAGCGCAGGGTGAGCTCGTCGCGCCGCGATGTACTGGCATTGTTACAAAACGCAAGCGTTTTTTTTCCTATTCGAAGGATGCTTCCCTGGCACACCGGATCGGGCAGGTTGCGGTCGAAATACGTGGTATCCCAGGTGGCTCCGCCGTCGGTGCTCAGGGCGACGATTCGCGCGCGCACGTCGCCTTGCTGGTTTCGGATATTGAGCATGAGGTGGTTGCGGGAGAGTTCGACGGCCATGGCTTCGTTGCTGCCTTTGATGGGTACATCCTGACTGAGATGAAACGTTTGACCATGATCGTCGGAATAGAATCCATGGGCGCGGTATTCTTCAAATTTGGGTTGCGGCGCTCCCGCCGAATGGTTGGCGGCCACATAAATGCGCCCTTTGAATTTCCCGTGTTTGATTTGAATGGCATGGCCGGGTGTGTTGGCGTAACTTCTCCAGTCGTCCGGAAACCGGTAAGCGGCATGCACCTGCGGTTGATTGGGCCGGTGTACCTGGGCGGTGATATTCACGGGCTCCGACCATTGATTACCGCCGTCGGTGCTGGTGATGTACCAGACTTCGCGGTAGCCCAGGCTCTTCCGCACCTCGCCTTCGTGGTTGTTTCCGGTGTTGTAAAAAAGGAAGATACGCCCATGGGGAAACCTCGGATCGGTTTGATCCAGCACCGGGGCGCAGTTGCCTGCCTGCAATGAGCCATTGTCGACCAGCACGCGCAAGGGCGACCAGGATTTGCCGTCGTCGGTGCTGGTTTTGAGTACGATGTTTACGTCGCCGAAATCGGCGGCATGTTGCACCCGGCCTTCCGCGAAAGCCAGCAAGTTCCCATTGGGTAGCCGGAGCAGCGCCGGAATCCGGTAGCTTTGATGGCCTTCCTTGCCGGATTCAAAAACGATGGTTTGCGCGAAGGGTTGGGCGGCGGTAAGCAGGAGGAGAAAGAGGAGGCTGAATTTCATGGATGGGAAGTTCAGAGAGCCAAGGTATACTTTCCATTAAAAAGGCAAAAAAATTTGCCCATGAACACGTCGTTCATGGGCAATTGCTATGAAAACAAACCTCGGGTGTTGAAAATCGGTTTTGGAGAGCAGGGGTCTTTACAGTTGGAACGTATGTTCGTAACCGTTTACTTTAACCGTAGCCGTGCCGTCGTTGTTGAACGTCAGGGTGCCGTCGAGCGTTTTGGTGGTTCCATTGGCTGTGGCGCCGGTGATATGTACCGTGCCCGTTCCGCCGGTAACTTTCAGTGATTCCTTGCTGATGGTCAGATCGACGAGATCCAATTCCGTTACACAATCAAAAGAAGGATCTACTTTGCGCAGGGTACCTGTGATATCGCCTTCCAGGTTGTAGGAACCGTTGATGATGTAGGCGGTCGACTGCAGATCGAGGCCTGTGTACTTCAAGTTGCCGGAGGTGGCGTCGCTGCCCGACCAGTGCAGGCTGGTGAAAGCGCCATTGGCTGAAATGTTCACTGCTGCGGATTGAGGGATGTTGGCGCCTGAGCAAGTGATGAGCCAATCCATGTTAAAGGTGTAGTTGTAGGTAGCTGCTCCCCCGGCTTTGCTTTTGCTGAGGGTGGTGTCGCCCGGTACGTTGCAATTATTCAGGTATGCTTCGATGATTTGGGCGGCATCGATGGCCGGCATGGTGAATCCGGCAGTTTTGGAAGCCAGCGCGGTTTCAACAATTTCAGCAGCTTCGCTGTTGCTTAGCAATTCGAGTACTTCTTCCGGGTCTTTACGGCATGCGCTGTTTGAAACAAGGACTACGGCCAACAAGGCGATCAGGTACGGGAGCGAATTTTTTAGATTGGATTTCATGATGTTACTTAAATGGTTGTGTGAGTGATTGATTTGATGAAGCAAAGATGGGGGTGCGCCGGGCGGGTTGAAAAACGGCATCAACCAACGGTAAAAGGTATTCAACCAACGGAATTCAACATACCGGATGTTGATAGAATCCGACCGGTGGTTGAATGAACGGCTCTCCGCTGTAACCCGCCTGTACCTTTGTTTCATCAAGAAGCGATAAACCACCGAATCTCAAAAAGCGCCATTCGATAGTTAATTCTGGAAACTATCTATTAAACCATTCACTCGATTTTTCATCTAAACGCCGATTATCATGTTAGACCCAACTAAGCTCACCGACCTTCAATGGGGAATCGTCCCACTGATTATTTACCTGCGCTACATCATCCTGGCCGGCGCTGTGTACCTGGTTTTTTATGTCTGGAAACGCCGCGATTGGTTGCACATGAAAATACAACAGCGCTTTCCTCATCATTCAGATTACCGCCGCGAAGTATGGTATTCCACCCTCACCTCCCTGATATTTTCGGTGCAGGCCTATATCTGCCTGGGTACGCCGCTTCGCCAATACACGCAGTTCTACTCCGATATCCATGCCTATTCGATGACCTGGTTTTTTCTGAGCATCCCGATCGCGATTGCCATCCACGACACCTTTTTTTATTGGGCCCATCGCTGGATGCACCAGCCGAAGGTGTATAAATGGATGCACCGTACGCATCACCTTTCCATCAACCCTTCGCCCTGGGCGACGTTTTCTTTTCACCCCGCGGAAGCCGTGGTGGAAGGCTTGATCGTGCCGATTCTTTTGTTCACCATACCCCTTCATCCCCTGGCCTTTTTTGCTTTTATCTTTTTTATGCTGGTGTTCAATGTGTACGGCCACCTGGGTTACGAATTGTTTCCCAAAAAACTCTATCAACACCCCTTGGGTAAATGGCTGAATTCTTCCATTTACCACAACCTGCACCATGAAAAATTTACCGGCAACTACGGCCTATATTTCTCTTTTTGGGATCGCGTGTGCGGCACCATGCGCGTTGACAACGCTGAAAAAGTGGAACAAATTCATGAACAAATGGAACACGGCGCCGTTCAGCATGGGCGCGAGTTTGTTAGCTGAAATAAGGCGGCCTGAAGGCCACTTTACAGGACGGGCTGAAGCCCGTGCTACCTGCATCAAGTATCCAGCATCCAAAATCTAGCAACCATGACGAACAAAATCTTTCTTGCCGTTCTGGCAACCACCCTTGCTTTCACCACTCAGGCCCAAATCAACTGGTCGGCCGATATTGCCCCGATCTTGTATGAAAATTGCGCAAAATGCCACCGCGACGGAGGTATAGGACACTTTTCACTGGTAGGATTCGGCAATGCCTACACCTA
>JAEUUR010000288.1 GCA_016787465.1 Saprospiraceae bacterium
TAATATGCATCCAAGGGTAATACATTACTTAATTTAGGTTGAGCGAAGGCATTAAAACCAATAAGAAATGATAGAAGAGTTAAAAAATAACGTTCCTGGAGAGCTTTAAGATTCTGTTTCATATTACTATGTTTTAAAAAAGGATTGTCAGAAATTGGATTCTACACCTTGAAACGCTGAGATAGCCGTTGAGTTTAATTTGTTTGAAGAAACAAAAACCGAAAAAACAAATTTATCATCATTGTAAAATGGAACACTCCCTTTTGCAATGGTGATTTTAATATTGTTTCCATTGTCATATATCCACTTCCCTGGAGGATTTTCAACAACTTCAGTACCGTTGAAATCCCATTTACCAGAAAAATATTTCAGAGTATATCCCATTGAGATTGGAGAGCCTTTTAATTCAATTGAACAGGTGCCATTGCCAGCATTTCCATTGGCCGCTCCTCCCTTTTCTTTAATTCCACTAAATGAAGCAGTACTTCCGTCTGATTCTAATAGAAGATCGGATGCACTTTTCAAATAAAATACACTATGCCAAGGCGTTTTTTCAGAAGACCTTGATCCAAAGAGACCATTAGCATTTGAATTCGGAATTCCATTCCAAATTCCAACCCTCACAAATTCTTCGAAGGTGGACTTTACGCACTTAAATGCCCAATCACTATCAATGCTTCCATCTTGCTTATAAAGAGGTATACCCGGTGCATCCCAACTATAAATATAACCATCACTCGGAATATTGTCTTCGTCATAGTAATTAGCATTATTATCGTCGTTTGCTTCATCACTTAACACAGGGAATGGATCATTAAATGCTCCTGAAACCGGAGTACTTCCGTAAGCACATTCAAGTTTACGGCTTTTCCGCCTGCGAGTAACATCAAAGTTTATCCCAAGGTTTTGATAGATATTTTCTGCTAAAGTTGGAAATATTTTATATTCAAACAAAACCCTTCCGCCAAAATTATCATCTCGATCTATTCCATTATTATTCTTATTGTTGTATCCATGTTTAATTCTACTTCAATATCGCCAAAGGTTTGACTATTATCAGTTATTTCCATAAATATGGATTTTTGCAACTCATTACATTTAAATTTAAAGTTATTGATTTTGTTTTCTTTATTCTGTTTTTCAAAAAAATTGACTTTGCCTTGACCTTGCAAAACATTAAGCAAAACCTCTCCATTTGTAGGGCATCCCTGTGGTTTGTAAATTGTCAGTTTCATCAAATCTCGATCAAAATCTTCTCCAAGGCCTGCACCGCCGCTAAAAATTAACGGATCCACATTATCAACAATTCCGTCGGCATCAGAATCATTCTTATTTGCGACTGTAGCGCCACCAAAACCAATTGGTAATTGCTCGTAGGTTTCTGGAATTAGCGTGCCGCTATCACCGCTATGAAGCTCCAGATCAAATGGGAATGCGGGACATGCCACAGCTCCCAATCCAGGTGGAAATTGAGCGAGCATTATTTTTGACATACATGTGAAGCATATAAAAAAGATGCTTTTTGCCGACAATATTTTCATTTTTCTAACTTTATGAGCGAATTGCTAATTTTGTGAAAAGTTGAAGGCAAACATGGTTAAACCTGCTGAATGCAACCATTCGCCAAAACGTTCCATGAGAAAGCCTGAACCAGCACAGTAGGATTTGAAGCGATTAAAAGATGGATTATAATGGTCGTGATTTCGGAAAACGACAGCATTGCAATACAAAATAAAAGGGAAAAAAGGAGAAAACTAAAAGTCGAAGGAATTTTCTTTTGATTCGTGTTTGAAAATGCAAAATAAGACACCGGGCAACCCCATCTTGCGGTAGGCGAAAGAGTTTCGACGATCTGAGCGGCCTGGTGCGTAATGATTTTACCTACACACTTCGAGCAGCGGCGATAAGACTTATTTCTGCAAGGCGAGCCAGCCAAAAAGAGCGTGACTTGTACGAAAACCGATAAAAACGCTTATATTTGCGAATAAACTAGAAAATTATGGCGACGCAGACCATCAATCAGAAAAAAGCGGTAGAACTTCTAAGGGGTGGCCAGACCGTTAGCGACTACGATATTCACTTCAACGACGAAAAAGTTCAGGCTTTGGATGCTTTTTTACTCAGGAAAAACGGGGTCATACTCCCTGACCATCTCGTGTTTTATGATGATGACAGCATTGATTTTGAAGATGATGCAGAAATCACGACAGAAGATTTTGAAAATGAAAAATTGGTACGGGTACTTCGGGCGGAAGTCGCGATAGATAATGAGATTGCTGACTGGGTATCGCAAAGCAATATCAATGTGAACCAATTGCTCGCCAATTTGATGAGAGACTTTTACAAAAACGCAAAAGCGACTTCTATCCTTGGGCCGGATAATAAAATGTCTCGAAAAATGCATGGTTGACAACCGCTTCCGCAGCGTTGCGGTGTGACAGCCATGCAACTGTTATCAAGTATCCGTATTGATTTTATCCAGTAAATTGACTGCGTCAACCCGTGCACTATATGTACACTCTTTTAATGTCTATCGTCATCGGCCTGTTTGTGGGGCTGCTTTTTATCAACTTGTATTTCCGTGCGAAAGTGATGAAAGCTTATGGTATCCTGGTGCGCAACAAGGTAGAATTCGGCGCCGCCCACATTTTTAACCGAAAAAAGCTTGAGGAGGAGATTCTGCCACGGTATCCACAATTCACCAACGAAATTGAATCTTTTATCCGACATATGAGGTACTCCATACGTATGGCGTCGGTACTTTTGGTTTTGATCACCATTTTCGGCGGAATATTGATGTATTTCAGGGAAGGTTGAACACGGATTATATGGATGGATAGGATTTCACGGATTGATTCTTTTGATATTCAAGGATTTATAGTCAATGTATAGTGAACGCAGGGTGGTTTTGAATGCGACCTGTCAAACAGAGCGCTGTTATTCAACGCTTTAGCCGAAGGCTATTTTCATAACCAAACAGCGCGAAGTTTAAACCACCAAATATTTTTTGCATGAAAATTGCCTTACTCGGCGCAGGTCACCTTGGAAAAATCCATTTGAAATGTATTCTTTCCAGTGGTTGTTGGGAATTTGCCGGATTTTATGATCCGGATGAAAAAAATGCATCTACAGCCATTGAACAATTCAAGGCGCGGCGCTTCCACACCATAGAGGAGTTGCTTGAGGAGGTTGACGCAGTTGATATTGTAACGCCGACACCCACCCATTTTGACCTGGCGGTTAAGGCTCTGTCGAAAGGCAAACATGTTTTTATCGAAAAACCTGTCACCCAGTCCGTTTCCGAAGGAAAAAAACTGCTCCAGCTGGCCGAAAAACACCGGCTGAAGGTGCAAGTTGGTCATGTGGAACGATTTAACCCCGCTTTCAAAGCTCTGGGGCATATGAAATTAAACCCCATGTTTATCGAGGGGCATCGATTGGCGGCATTTCAGCCGCGCGGTACAGATGTATCCGTGATTTTGGATTTGATGATCCATGACCTTGACCTGGTGTTGCATTTGGTTAAATCCCCGGTTAAAAAAGTAAGCGCCTCCGGCGTTGCAGTTTTGAGCCATACACCCGACATTGCCAACGCCCGCATCGAGTTTGCCAATGGGTGTATTGCCAACCTGACGGCCAGTCGTATTTCACTCAAGCAAATGCGGAAAATGCGCCTGTTCCAACAAGACCACTACATCAGCCTGGATTTTTTCGAAAAAAACGCGCAAATCGTGCGCCTGTTTGAACAAGATGCGCACGACCTCCCGCCGACTGACCAATTGATGGAATTTGAAACCAACAGTGGAAAAAAATGGCTGCAACTTCAAATGCCGGAGGCAAGCGCGTCCAATGCCATTGAAGAAGAGCTCAAAACTTTTTATGATGCCATTGTAAATGATAAAACACCGATTGTTTCCCTCTCAGACGGTGTGGCTGCGCTCAAACTGGCACATCAGATTTTAAAAGAAATTGATACCCGAAGGGCAAATCTGGCTAACGGTTGAAGAATTTTTCGTAAAAATCGACCACACGCTCGTCGGTAATCACGTCTTTCATTTTAATTTTTTGGCGCAAAACAATGCCTTCCAATGTTCGGCATCTACTCAATGCCACATACAATTGTCCATGTTCAAAAGCGCCTCCTCCTAAATCCAAAATCACTTTGTCGAAGGTTTTGCCCTGGCTTTTATGGATGGTAATTGCCCACGCCAGTTTTAATGGATATTGAGTGAATGAACCCACAATTTCGGTTTCAATCGAACCAGAAATCCCGGCTCTGTATTTAACAATTTCCCATTCCGATTTAGCGACATCAATTTTACGTTTTTTGCCGCCCATTTCTTCCGTTTCTACCACAATTGTTTCATGGTCAATATGGGTTACTTTCCCGATCGTGCCATTTACAAACTGTTTTTCCTCCACATCATTTCTGACAAACATCACCTGGGCGCCTTTTTTCAATCGAAGTGCCAGCTCCGTGGGATATAAACCCGGATCGAAAGCGCCCTTTACCTCGCCTAGGAATTCGAAGGATTTTGTTTCCAGCTGATCCAGCGCCTGGTAATTAATTTTATCCGCAGTCATGTTACGAGCGGTGAGGGTAATGTATCCATCTAAATCAGTAGGCAGTGGAACATGCCGTTCGTTCAAATCCTCCAGGTCGTCAAAATCCAGCTTATTTAAGCGAACAGCTTCGAGCAACCTCAAAAAATGCCGTGATTCCTGCCTGTAAACCTTACTCAATTCAAGGGCTTCGAGGTCAAAATCTGGGTCTTGAAATATTTTTGCAGAAAAGAAATAAGGGGTTTCATAAAATGATTGAAAATAATCGGCTTCAATGGGGTCTTTGGTGACTACCGGGGGCAGTTGGAAAAGATCGCCAAAAACCACCAGTTGTACGCCTCCGAATGGCCTGAAATTTTCGCGGTTTACCCGTAAGAATTTGTCAATCCCGTCGAGCATATCAGCGCGCACCATCGAAATTTCGTCAATCACCAGTACCTGCAAACTCTTGTAAAGCCGGAGCAAATCCTTTCTGGATGTTTTTCGGGACGCTTCAGCTGGAGTGATAATTCGGGGAGGGAAACCAAAAAACGAGTGAATGGTTTGGCCCTGGACGTTTAATGCGGCAACGCCTGTAGGCGCAAGAACCGCCACTTTTTTTCTGGTTGTATTTCTGAAAAGTTGCAGCAAGGTACTTTTCCCGGTACCGGCTTTCCCGGTGATAAACAGGTTTCGGTTCGATTTTTCCAGTACGTCGAGCGCATAGCTGAAATCGCCATTTAAGACCAGGGGTTGATTTGCCATACCGCGAAATTAAGATTTATCTCCCAAATTAAAAGAGCCGCCTCGAATCACTCGAGGCGGCTCCCTACTGTTTATTGTCTGTCAATAAAATTAACGTGCCAAAGTTACATCGCCTTTATATTCAATCACTTCACCGTCTATGAACTCCACTACTGCATACCAAACGTAAACGCCCAGTTGCCCATCCTGGCCTCTGATTTTACCGGTCCAGGCGTGCTGTGTGTCTCCAGGGAAAACGTCTTGTACTTCGTATACAGCATTTCCCCAGCGGTCGAAGATGAGCCATTTTTGAACTTTAGCTACGTCTCTGCCCATGTAGATGCGCACACCAGAGTTATCCGGGTCGGAGCTATCCGGGTTAAATACGTTCGGGATGTAGATGTTGCGTGGTTTATCGACCACCACCAGTACTTCATCACGCTGCACGCACCCGTTGCTATCGATCACAGTCACCGTATGGCGGTAAGAATTCAAAGGCAAATACCTGAATCCGGAAACATACACTGGAGGACCATTTACAGAATCTACTTCAATGGCGTCTTCAGGAATAAAGTTCCAGGTAATTGATTTGAGTGGTGTGGTGTGAGAAATATCCAAAGATACTTCTGCTTCATCTCCAAGTTCAATTTCAACATTCGGGCCCAGATTAATCATCAATTGTCCGGGCTCTCCGATTTGAATAGTGGTATCCAGTTCACAACCGTTTGCATCGAGGAGCGACAAAGTGTATTCGCCGGCACTCAAGCCTGTGTATTGGTTGGTGGCAGTGCCATTGCTGCTTACCAGGGTGAAATTGAACGGAGCTGTTCCTCCATTTACGCCATTGATCGTAATCGAGCCATCCACATCACCGAAACAAACAATATTGCGTACGGCCAGGTCAAATCCGGAAGGAACTGCAGGGTCGACAGTTACGGCCACCGTTACACTGTCGGCACAACCATTGGATACGTTGGTAACCAATAATTGATAATCACCTGCGGCATCCACTAATGGATTCAGGCCATTGTCTCCTGAAACGATGTTGCCATCAGTGGTTGTCCACACATACACAAAGTTGGTTCCGGTAGAAGTGCCGCCGGCATTGATGGATACTTCAGTCGTGCTGCAATCCAGTTGATCGGTTGGTTGTGCCGCAACGGTCGGAGCGGCAAAATTAGCGGTAACCTGAACGGTAATGGTCTTCTTACAACCTGTTGGGGTTGTCATGTTGAAGTTGTAATTACCGGCTTGCGTAACGGTTACGATTCCGGTTGTCTGGGTTCCGATGCCAGGGCCTGTCCATGTGAAGGTTGAGCCGGCCGGTGTCAATACCTGACCATTGATTTCGGCTGATCCGCCATTGTAGCAGTTCAAGATTGCGCCTTCCGCGATACCATCAGGAACGTTTGCATCTTGCATTACTTCCGTTGTTCCGATCGAGGAGCATCCATTAGGAGCGGTAACCGTAACGCTGTACAAACCTGGATCTGTAACATTGATCGACGGATCGTCCATGTTGGCATTCGTCACACCCAATCCATCCCAAAAGTATGTTGAACCAGGAAGTGAGCTGGTAACTGCAACGGTAGCATTGGGATCCTGACAGGTGATCAATTCAGAAGTAACTGAAATATTCGGAGGCATGTTATCAAGCAATACAACGACTTGGTCAGAAGCCTGGCATCCGGTTAAGGTATTCACCACTGTTACAGTATAGGTGCCGGATTGATTTACAAGCGGTGTAGCGCTGTTGATATTACCCGTATTAATACCCGGGCCGACCCAAGCATACGTTAAAGTTCCGCCTTGTGAAGTGGAAGCCGTTGCATCCAGGGTTACATTCAGGACACTGCAGTTGATGGTTTGGTCAGGTCCTGCGCTTGGGATAGGAAGGTTCTGATCTTGATCTACGGTCATCACATCGCTTGAAGTACATCCGTTTGCAGCGTCGGTCACTACCAATGTGTATGGGCCAGGCACCAGAACAGTCGGGTTCGCCTGGTTTTGATTGCCTGGAGTGATTCCATTACCTGACCATAAATAAGAGATGCCATTACCTGTACTAGAGCCGGTGGAACTGATTGTAACACCGACCGCACTATTGGCACAAGTGATTACTAAATCGCTTCCTGCTTCGGCAGCCGGTGCGGTCACGTTTTCACCAACAACTGCAAAATCGGATGCTGTACATCCGTTTAAGGCATCTGTTACGGTAAGGTTATAGTTGCCTGGTAAAGTAGCCGTTGGCATCACACTGGTTTCTTGTCCAGGTGTCAGGCCAGGGCCGCTCCACAAAAAGGAAATATTAGCGCCTGACTGCGACAGTGAGCCATCAAGGGTTACGCTGGTCGTTGCACAGGTCAGGGTTTGATCCGGACCTGCTGCCGTGATTGGCGCCTGCTGATCCATATCCACATAAACAGTGGCGGTGGAAGTACAGAAATTCTGTGTATTCGCTACCAACAGCACGTAAGTACCTGAATCTGCAACAACCGGGCTCAACTGGTCAAAGTTGTTGGAGTTGATACCAGGCCCTTGCCAGCCATACTGGAAAATAGCGCCGGTGCTGCTGCCTGAACCGTTAATAGTGACGGAAGGGTTAGCGCAAGTAATCGTTGGCGTTGTTCCCGCATTGGCAACAGGAGCGGTGATGTCCTGAGTTACAGTTACGACATCCGTGGATGTACATCCGTTATCCGTATCTGTCACCGTCAGATTATAGGTACCGAGTACAGAAACAGCTGGGCTTTGTTGATTTTGATTGGCGCCTGTGATATCCGGGCCTTGCCAGTTATAGGTAATGAACTGACCGCTGCTTGAACCAAGTCCATCCAACGTAACGATGGTGGTCTGGCAATCAAGGTGGTTGTCAGCACCAGCGTTGGCAACCGGAGCCAAGGTATTTTCATCCACTACCACTGTATCCGTAGTTACACATGAGTTTGTGGAATTAGTTACTGAAATCACATAAGTACCAGGCAAAGTAACAGTTGGAGCAGGCTGATTTTGGTTACCGGCATTAATGCCAGGGCCCGTCCAGATGAGGTTGAATCCAGCTCCCGAATCCGTACCTGCAGTATTAAATGTGAATGAAGTTTGAGCGCAGGTAATCAATCCATCAGGGCCCGCAACTGCTGCCGGATAAACGGCATTGGTATTCACTGTTACATTACTTGAAGCTGTACAGCCGTTAACAGTGTTAGTCACGGTTAGCACATAAGTGCCTGGTTCTGAAACAGATGGAGTAAGGATTGTTTCGTTGGCCGGTGTGATACCTGGACCCGTCCAGCTGTATTCAAAGTTGTTTCCAGTTGAAGAAGCGCCTCCAATAATCGTGAAAGTATTTACACAGTCAATGGTTGGGTCTGTTCCTGCATTGGCCGTTGGGGCCGTCAGGTCGGCAACTACTGTGACCTGATCTGTAGCTGTGCATGTATTATCGGTGTTTGTCACCGTCAGGTTATACGTTCCAGGTTGATTGTTGATTACCGGGTTTTGATCCTGGTCGTTGGAACCCTGTGTGATACCTGGGCCTGACCACAAGTAAGTATAAATTGAACCTGAGCTTGAGCCTGAACCAATCAGGGTATCAATTGCATTGTTAAAACAATTCAACACCAGATCGGCGCCTGCGTTTGCCGTTGGCAATTGATTATCCAGAATTACCACAACAACATCTGTGTTAGAGCAGCTGTTGATTGTATTTGTAACGGTCAGGTTATAGGTACCTGGCAATGTAATACCGGAAGGGCTTTGAGCTGTAATATTTGAGCCAGAGATACCTGGGCCACTCCAATTGTAGGTAATATCTGCGCCAGTTGAAGAACCACTGCCATTAAAATCAACCGTATTTACGGTACAGTTCAGAATCATATCTGGTCCACCACTTGCCACTGGGACGTTAGCATCCTGAGAAATGATCGCCTGGTCGGTCTGTGTACAACCATTTACAGGATCAGTTACTGTCAGGGTGTATGTGCCGGGTTGGGTGACAGTAGGGTTCGGTAAGGTTTCGTTGTTTGCGCCGATACCAGGGCCACTCCACAAATAGGTGATAATTGCAGGTGTACCCGAACCATTCAACGTGACTCCATTGGTGCTGGTACATGTGAGTGTTTGATCAATTCCTGCATTGGCGGTAGGTTGCGCGGTATTGTTATCAACTACAACTACATCGGTTGCTGTGCAACCATTTGCGGTATTCGTGATCAACAGTGTGTAATTGCCCTGTTGGTCTACTACTGGGTTGTATTGATTCTGGTTACCGGAGTTGATACCCGGGCCTGACCACAACGCCGTGAAATTCGGGCCTGAACTTGAACCCGATCCAATCAGCGAAACAGAAGGTTGGGCGCAGGTGATCGTAGAATCTGCCCCTGCTGATACGTTTGGTAGAACCTGATTGATTGCAATATCTACGGTATCATGTTTAACACAGCCATTCAGTTGGTTAGAAATGGTCAGGATATACTGTCCGGCCTGATTGATCGAAGGCGTGAGCGAGTTAGAGGTAAAACCATTGCTTCCAACCCAGGAAACAATCATTGGGTCGGGAGCGGTACTGCCTGCGCCTTGCAGGGTCAGGTTTGGCTGTGTGCAAGTCAGGGTGTCATTAGCCCCGGCTGAAGCTGTTGGGATATTGTTATTTACAGATACAGAGGTTGTCGCAGTATTGGAGCATCCATTCACTGAGTTGGTTACAGTAACGGTATAGGTACCTGCAACGGTAACATTAGGATCTTCCACGTGTTGGTTACTTGCATTTATTCCTGGTCCGGCCCAGTTCCATCCAGGGCTCGGAATATTGGAACCTCCATCGATCGTAACATTTGTTGCTACGCAAGTAATTAAACCTCCAACTGCGGTGGCGGCCGGGGGAGTATTGTCTGCAAGCACAGTGACGGCAGCGGTAGAAGTACAACCGTTCACTGGGTTAGTTACAGTAAGAACATATGGGCCAGGCTGGTTTACCACCGGATTTGGCAGGAATTGGTTCAAGGCAGTAATGCCCGGGCCTGTCCATAGAAAACTAACGCCGCTGGTTTGTGAAGAACCTGTCAGGGAAGCCGTGGTACTGATACAGTTAATATTTGTATTCGTAGCTGCAGCACCGGGTGGAACAGTATTGCCTGTTACGGTAACTTCAGTGGTGTCACGACATACGACGCCGCCCCCCTGAACAGTTACGACCAGGTGATAGGTGCCAGTAGAATTCACATTTAAAGTAGGTGCTCCGCCGAGGATAGACCAGTTGGTATTTGTCCATTGAAAACTGGAACCACCCTGGTAATTCTGTGCGCTGAGTGTTAGACCACCAGGGGTATTGCATGTAATTGGTGCATTACCAGAAATTTCAGCATTTGGAGTTAATACAGCGATCGCGAAATTGACCACGCTATCACATCCCTGATAAGAATCGATCACCACAGCCTGAGGGCCTGGATCACAATAAGAATCGTTTGCAAATTGAAAACATTCACCTGCGCAAACATATTTGGTACCTATATTGGAGCTCAACAAAGGTTTCACTGTAACTGTTTGTTTAACCAAACTATCGCAGCCAAGGTATGAATCATACGGTGTAGAAGTCAGATTGTAAGTTCCCGGTGCAAAAATGGTCGGGCCGGGTTCTTCGTCCCAAGTGAAGGGCAGGTCTTCATTGCACAGTACAATAGCAGGTTTCACCGTAGGAGGTATGGCAACATTGGCAACCGGCAAACAAGCAAATGGCGTTGGCGGATTGCAGGAGTTTGCAGATTGAACGCACACATTACCACCCTGACTGCCAAACGTAATTGTTACAGTTGTGCCTTCCGGGGCGTTGATGTTTACGTTATTGTTCAATCCATTGATCGAGGAACCAGCCGGTGACGTCCAGTGATAATAACCCGCACCAAATGATTCGGGAATGGTATAAATGGCTGTTGCGCCCGGACATACCTGTGTAGGCCCTTGCGGCTGAAGTGTTGGGTCTGGCGCAGGAGGCACGATACTTCCATCGGTAACTGCTATTTCAAAGTTACACACGTCGCCCGTCCAGCCGTCGATCATCAACCAATAGGTTTGGCCTGGCGTAAAATCGCTGTAGGTCAGTGAAAATGTTTGGTCGCCGCAACCATCGCAACCTGGATTGCAAATCAGAGCATCGGCATCGGAACAATCATCAAAGAAAGCCGATTGAAGGCCGTTTCCTTGTGTACAGTTGGAGCTGATGATATCGATGGTAACGGAAGAGGTTTGTGGAATAAACCCGAACCATTGGTCGTTGTGCAGCGAAATTTGGCCGCAAACAATATTACCGCCTGAAGGGGTACCGTTATTGATCCCCATATAACCATCAAAATCGCAGTAAACGCAGGAAGATTG
>JAEUUR010000289.1 GCA_016787465.1 Saprospiraceae bacterium
CACCTGTGCATCGCTCATCGGGGCATAAACGAAAGGGAACAGCTGAAAAGTTTCCAAAAACAGTTCCTGCCAACTTGTATCCGGTTCGTTGAGCAGCCGGTCGAGGAAGAAGTTGGCGATATTTCCGAGGAGGATTGGCTCAGTGGTTTCGTGGGGCAAAAACTTGCGCACCAGGTAGGCGTAAGGTTCCTGGCCGGTATCTTTGAAACATTCTGAAATGGCCGACACATCCATCAGATAATCGGGCTCTACTACCCAGGCGTCGGGAATGAGCGTCCCGGTTTCATCTGTTGTTACATCAATCAATTGCAAAACGACCGGAAAACCGAACACTTTACGAAGGATGTGGATCGAATCCATAAAATGTTCGTTGCGGGCAGGCACATTGTAACGCAACAACAACTCGCGGGTGGGTTCGTCTTCTTCGATCACCACTAAACAATGGCGTTCGGGTAAATCGCGGAGGGCCAATACCCGCATGGATGGGGCGTTCGTACGGTACGTACTGAAGTTGGGCGCCTGCTCGCGCGCGTGCATGGGCGCGCCCACCGGCGAACCCAGCACATCCAGGGTGTCTTTCAGCGCAACGCGACCCAGTTCAATGGCTTCAGCGTTGACTTGAGCGCCGTTTCGGGTGTGTTTGGCAACCAGCCTGAACCCATGAATCCGGTGAAGTTGTTCCGGTGAAAAATCGAATCGTTGACCGGCGTAGGCAATCCGGGCAAAAAAGGTGCTGAACGCGATTTGTTCCTGTTTGGTTGCTTCAAAAAAGGCGCGTTCCATGAGTACCGCCAAGGCTAGTACCTGCTCACGAGGGTTCCCGCCGAGCTTGTCCAATTCCTTGAAGAAAAGTGCGACAAGGGCAGGCTGGAGCATTATCTGGACCAGGTGTTGTACTTGAGGATGCAGTAAATGGCACGGAAAGCGTCTTTCATACCGATTTTCTTGCCTTCTGCGTAGGTGCGGCCGTAATAGGATATGCCTACTTCGTAAATGCGCACATTTTCCACCCTGCTGATCTTGGCGGTCACCTCCGGCTCGAACCCAAAACGTTTTTCTTTGAGTTTAAGCGATTTGAGCATATCGGAACGGAACATCTTGTAGCAGGTTTCCATGTCCGTCAGGTTCAGGTTGGTGAACATATTCGACACAAATGTGAGGAATTTGTTGCCGATGCTGTGCCAGAAAAACAAAATGCGGTGCGGCTTTCCGCCCATGAAACGCGATCCGAACACCACATCGGCGTAGCCGTCGAGAATCGGTTTGAGCAGGATGTTGTACTCAGCCGGGTCGTATTCAAGGTCGGCATCCTGTATGACGACATATTTACCGGAGGCGTGTTGGATACCTGTATGCAAGGCAGCTCCTTTTCCCTGGTTGAACTCGTGTTTGAGGTAACGGATGTTCATGCCGGGATTGGCGTCCATGTAGCGTCGGATAGCCCCTTCCGTGTCGTCTTTGGAGCAGTCATTGGTGATAATAATCTCTTTTTGCAGGCCGCCGATCAATTCGACAGCTTTCACTTTATCGAGGATAAAGTGGATGGTGCGTTCTTCGTTGTAAGCTGGTATGACGATGGATAAACGATCGCTCATTGATTGAATTTGTTGGAATAAGAGGCGCGAAGGTATGGTTTTCTTGCGTTGATTTTCGAATTCCGATTTGTTTCGATTTCCGATTCAAAACGCCAGTTCGCGTCATTTGAAAATGTTTAACTAAAAAAGATTGAATTTGGTAAACTTTTTGCAATGAAAGGTCGTTAACGAGTTTGTAATCAATTGCTTAATCATTCATCCCAAACCATTTAACTCATTCTATCATGGCAACTCGACGTTCCAACAAAATCCGCAGGTTGTGGCATAAGTCGCCGCGGCTTGTGATCGCATACCTCCGCCGCAAGATTCGCCGTCAGGCAAAAAAAATTATTCCGCTTGACGAGTGGAACAAAAACTGGCTTGGTGAAGAAATGCGGCCGTTCAACAGTCTCCACAACTAAGTCGGAATCTAATTCCATTTAATTTGGGGATCAAACGCCTGGCACTGCAAGGGAAAGACGGCTTAGCCGATCCGGGTTGCGGCGCCAGGCGCTTGTTTTTTTAATGATGAATGATGAATGATGAATGTTTGATGAAGTTAGGTTTTTGGAACATTCATCTTTCTATATTTCAGTTAAAAAGCTACTGACTATCCGTCTATAGTACAGCAAGTAATTCACCGGTTCATATAAGCCGCAGTGCGGCGAAATATTTGTTGATTATTCAGTATGGGAACCAAAGAAAACGCACGCCTAAAACAAGACTTACGCACCCGTTCGTTCCGGGCCAAGATGATCTACGCGTTCGTATATCCTTTTAGCTCCGGCATCGTGATCTATGGCGGGTTGATGACCTTTTCAGCCGTGCTGACCAATATCACAGGTTTGCTCCCGGTGATCGCCGCCGATTTATACAAGGGTGATCTGAAAACGGCGGGCTCGATTTTCCTCTGGCTTTTTGCTTTTTTCCTGGGCGGTTTTTTTGCCGGTTGGTGCGTGGAGCGCGAAAAACTGCTCAAAT
>JAEUUR010000297.1 GCA_016787465.1 Saprospiraceae bacterium
CCCTTTATTCTCGAATTGAAAGCGGCGTTGGCGCCGCTCCAAATTCCGCTCACGGCGGCGCTGCCGGGCGAGTACCGCTACCCGCAAATCACGGCGCAGGCCCTGGCTGCATTCGATTGGGTGAACATGATGATTTACGACCGCACGGGCCCATGGGCGCCCAACAGTCCGGGCCCCCACTCGCCTTTTTGGTGGGCGCAGGATTGCATCGAATACTGGCAAAACCAGGGCGTTCCGGCCGACCGCCTGACGCTGGGTATGCCGTTTTATGGCTATGATTTTGAACCCAGTCCGGTGGAGTCGGTCACCTTCCGGTACATGGTGAGCCTGGGTGCTGCCAATGCGTACCTGGACCAGGTCGACCAGAAATACTACAACGGTATACCCACGATCAAGGCCAAAACCAACCTGGCCCTGGATGAAGGGCTTGGCGGCGTGATGATCTGGGAACTGGGGCAAGATGCCTTTGGCGCCAACATCGGCTACTCGCTCCTGCGCGCCATCGAGGAAGAATTGCCCACCTCCTCGCACACGCGCACGCCCGTGGCGCAGGCGCTCGAGGTTTTTCCCAACCCGGTTGCCGATGTGTTATGGGTGAAATTGGCGCAGGAAGGCGATTGTCAACTTGCTGTGTACAGCTCCAGCGGACAGTTGGTATCCACGCAAAAGGGAACGGGCGCCGAGTTGGAGCGGGTGGATATGGCGGGTTTGCCGGCGGGGGTGTATTGGTTGCGGGTGATGTTTGGGGGCGAGATGGCGCAGGTAAGGGTGGTGAAGTAGTGAACATCGAACTTCGAACATTACACTTCGGTGTTCGAAATTCGGTGTTCGATATTCGATATTCGGCACTTCCGCAATGTTTAGGCATGGCAAAGCGGGAACAACAAAATATTTTTTATGTAATTTTGGAATTGTATTCCGAATTTACATAAATTTACTTCTTGTTTGATGATCAGGATACCACCCAGCATAAGAAGAAATTGATTGAGTTCGGAGTTTCAATACTTCCGGAAAAACTGCATGCTTATGGTCATAAGTCGATCTATTACGGAAAAAGCAAAAGAAATCCTCACCAAATATCCCATGTTGGTGATTAGTGGACCGCGTCAATCGGGTAAAACCACCTTGACGCGTCAGTTGAGGCCGGATTTTATCTATCTCAACCTGGAACTGGATGAAAACCGGACTTTCGCCATGGAAGACCCGCACCAGTTTTTACAAAAGTATCAAGGCGGCGTTATTTTAGATGAGGTTCAAAATGTTCCTTCGCTTTTTCCTTACATGAAACATTACACCGACCTGCGTGGAAAAGCGGGCGAATACATCCTCACCGGGTCACAACATTTTCTGTTGCTGGAAAAAACGACCCAATCCCTTGCCGGCAGGGTGGGCTTGCTACAATTGCTCCCGTTTTCAAATGCGGAACTTAATGCAGCAGGATTGATGCCGAAAGGCCCTGAAATTGCCATATTTAAGGGTGGATACCCGCGTATTTTTGACAAAAACATCCATACACACGATTTTTATCCTGCTTACATTTCTACTTATGTGGAACGCGATGTGCGCCAGATATCGGCAATAAAAGACCTTAGATTGTTTCGACAGTTTTTGACGGCTTTGGCCGGAAGGGTGGGGCAAATCGTTAATTTTAGTGAATTGGGAAATATCCTGGGTATCGACTCTAAAACGGTTAAGTCCTGGGTTGGGATTCTAGAGGCAAGTTTTATTATTTTTTTGTTGTCGCCTTACCACAGGAACTTTGATAAAAGGATCATTAAGTCACCCAAAGTTTATTTTTATGACACCGGACTTGCTTGTTCGCTGCTCAACATCCGGGAAGTCGGTCAGTTGGATGCCCATTTTGCCAAAGGAGCACTGTTTGAAAACATGATCATCCTGGAATTGACCAAACATTTCCTGAATAAAGGCGAGCTTCCGCCATTCTATTTCTGGCAAGACAGTAATCAACGAGAGGTTGATTTGTTGATTGATTTTGGCGCCAGCCTCAAAGCGATTGAAATTAAAGCCGGTAAAACAATCAATCAGGGTTTTTTCAAAAACCTCCAGTTATTCAAAACCCTGGCCCAGGGTTTTAATCCCGATTGTTATGTCATTTATGGCGGCGATACGGCCCAGCCGCGCACCAATGTCGGGGCCTTGCCCTGGAATCAGGTAGAAGAAGTGCTCAAAGGGTGATGAAACATAAATGCGATTTTCGAACAATATTTCGATATTTGCCATACAAAACCAACTGCCTGATGAACTGGAGTGAAATCACCGACGCTATTCGCTGCGATGAATGCGTGCTGCTTTTGGGGCCTCATGCAGCCACTTACGATGGTGAAAGTCTGCGAACTTTGTTGGCAGAACGTATCCATCGCCTGCTTCGTCAGCGGCGCCCGGACGCCCCGGCTGACGGAACCGATCTAAGCGCAGCCGTTCGGGATTTTCTCAAATCATTTCCGGAAAACGGCGAAGCGCTCCACGCGCTGCGCCAGGCAATGAGCGATTTTTACCGCGAATTCGACAACGAACCGATTCCCGTGTACGAAGCGGTGGCCCGCTTGCCTTTCAAATACATCATCAACACAGCGCCCGACGACCTGCTGGTGAAAACCTTGCGGACCAGGCATAAAACTCCGCTGTTTTTTGATTTCCACTTCGACAACCCGGAATACAACCTGGTGCAGAACCGGCAGGCGCTGAACCTCGAAACAGAAATCGCCGAAGATGCCCCGCTGGTGTTTAACCTGCTGGGCCATTATGAACGCCCCGATTCGCTGGTACTCACCGACGCTGCCAAATTGCGCTTCCTGGAAATCGTTTTACAACATGAAAAAGAAGCCACCCTGCCGGCCAACATCGCTTTCTTTTTTAACAAGCGCCCCGTACGCCGCCACCGAAAAGCCTTTGTTTTTCTGGGCTTCGATTTTAATGAATGGCACATGCGCCTGTTTATGCACCTGCTCGGCAGTCGACACGGACAGGTGCTGCCCCAGTCCATCACCCTGCAAGGAGAAGATGCCTTGCAAGGCGATGTGCAGCGTTTTTTTACCGATAATTTCAACATGCACTTCGCTGGCCCGGATGCGCTGGGTTTTCTGACCCGGCTCGGACAGGAACTTGAAACGCCTGCGCCCGCTGCACCGCCTGCGAGCCGCGAATTGCTGCTGCTCTACCATCCGGCCGATGAGGCCCTGCGCGTGGAACTGGAAAAACACCTGGCGCTCCTGCGCCGCGAACAATTGGTAGCAGTGTGGCATGAAGAAAAAGTAATGCCTGGCGAAGATGTGACGGCCTCCCTGCACGCGCACCTGCAAAGCGCGCAACTGATCGTGCCGCTCGTCACGGCCAATTTTTTGGCCGACGACCGCATGTTCACCGAGATTCTGCCCGGCGCCCTGGAACGCCACCGCGCGGAAAGCGCCGTCGTGGCGCCTGTTTTAATGACGCCCTGCCTCGTGGAAGACACGCCGCTGTTCAACTTGCTGACCCTGCAACCCAAACCCCGCGGCAAAGCGCTCAGTCAGAAACCCGACCGCGAACAGGCGCTCACCGCCATCGTGAGTGAGTTGCGCCTCATGCTGGAAAAACTCAACCATAAACCCGTCCCGAACGCCGCCGTATGAAACACCGTTACCCCGGTATACACTCCTTTACTGCCGATGAACAAGGGCAGTTTTTTGGTCGCGAACGCGAAAAAAAGGAGTTGTTCCGCCTCATCTCCCTCCATGAGGTGGTGGTGGTGTTCGGAAAATCGGGCACCGGAAAAACCTCGCTGATGCAAGCCGGCGTCGGTCCGCTGCTGTCTGAGCGGCGTATGCAGCCCCTGAAAATCCGGCTCAACAACACCCAGCAAAGCATCAGCCGACAGTTGTACGAGCAGTTCAACGATGGCGAATACCTGCCCTACAACGCACCCGACGACCTGCGCCTCTGGGAATATTGCAAATTGTTTGAATACGCTCCCGGTGGCGAGCGCCACAGTCCCGTGTTGCTGCTCGATCAGTTCGAGGAGCTGTTCACGCTTTACCACGACAAACCCGAAGCGCGGCAGGATTTTATCGGACAATTGGCCGAACTGCTCAACCACAAGCCGCCCGCGCGCGTGCAGGAGGCCGCGCAACAAACCGCAGATGAAAACGAACGCCGGCGCTTGCTTGCTCCGCCGGAGGTAAACGTGGTCATTTCCATCCGCTCCGATTTTTTGTTTTTGCTCGACCGGCTTTCCGGACGCATTCCCTCTATTTTGCGCTGTCGCTACGAATTGCAGGCCCTGGATGAAGAGAATACCCGCGAGGCCATCACGCGCCCGCCCGCATTGCCGGGCGCATTTGCATCCCCGCTGTTCAGCTACAGCGACGCGGCGCTTGAGCAGATGATCGACAGCCTGGTGAATGCCGACGAAGAAACTGCCGGCGGCAACAGCGAACGGGAAGTGGAGCCGTTTGTAGCGCAGATGTTGTGCCGGTTTATTGAACAGAAGATCATCGATGAGCAGCGCCCGGTAGGTTTTGTGGTGACGCCTGATTTTTATGGCCGACGCGCCGGTATACAAGATATTGGCAAGCAGTATTTTGAAGGGGTGCTGGATAAATTCGACGCCGACAAGCGCGTGCGCGTAGAGCGTCTGCTTGGTGATTACCTGTTGAGTAACGACCGCCGCATCATTCAGGAGCGCCATTATTTGCTGGAAAAATGCGGCCTGGCGGAGCCCGATCTGGCGTTGCTTTGCAGCTACCGCTTGTTGCGCGAGGAGCCCCGCAGCGGCAGTTTTTATTACGAAATCAGTCATGATACGCTGGTGGGGCCGATTGTGGAGGTGCGGGAGGCGCGGGAACTGGCCGATGCTGCCGCCCGGATTGCAAAGGAAAAAGCCGACGCCGACCGGAAAAGGAAACGAGCACTGGTGACGGCGTTTATTGCCGGTGTGCTGATACTGGTGGCCGCGGTTTCTTTGGTTTTTGCGGCGTTAAAAGCCAAAGAAGTGGCGGAAGCGGAGGAAAAAATTAGTGTTACACAACTGCATCTAAAAGAGGCTGAAGCATATGCCGAACTCAAATCCAACAAAGCAAGCGCCGACAGCTTGCTGGCTGAAAAAAAGACCCAAGAAGCCGACAGTTTAACGATTGAGGCCCTCAGGCTTAAAACCGAAGCCGAAAAAATGGCCGCCTTAGCCGTACACGCACGGTTGAAAGAAGCCCGTGAGCAGGTGTTGTTGCTGGACTATCCGGCGGCAGATCGCACTTTGATAGGCGCAGCGGCATTGGGCGTCATGCAAAAGGAAATCGGACTGGCTCAATATGAAATTTTGTATTGGCTCGTGGAAACTGAAAACTACCCCAAAGCGGATCTGATGGCCAACCGGGTGTGCCGTTTGTTAAGAAAACCCAGGCCGGGAGCTATTTCCAACCTGAAAACCGGGCGGGAGTTGCTTAAGCAGTTGAGCCCGGTTGAATACAACAAAATGCGCGAGCGTTATTATCCCACCATGATTTTTATACCCGGCGGCCCGGCTGTTTTGGGTAGCGAAGAGGGAGAGGAGAATGAAAAACCGCTTCATTCAGTTACGCTATCCGATTTCAAACTGGCGCGTACGGAAACCACCTGGTGGCAGTATTTTTTGTACTGCAAAGCTACCGGCGCAAAGATACCTGAAAAGCCGGCAGGTTGGGGAGGGGAGGGCGATAATCCGGTCATCAATGTGAGTTGGGGGGATGCCGTTGCCTATACCCGTTGGCTAAATGGCCAGGAAGGACTTGAATCGCCTATCATCCGTTCCGACTCTTTAAACCGCGCTCCAAAAGGTTTCCGCTTGCCCACCGAAGCGGAATGGGAATATGCAGCCGGTGGCGGCGCGGGTAAACGAACAAAATATGCGGGTACGGATGATGATGAGCGGCTTGCAGAATATGCATGGTTTGGAGGCCGCGGCCGGACGCAGACGGCAGGCGCCTTAAAACCCAATGCGCTCGGGCTGTGCGATATGAGTGGGAATGTATGGGAATGGTGTTGGGATTGGTATGGTGAAGATTATTACCGGCAGTTGTTTGATGCCCCTCAGAAAGATCCGGCAGGGCCGGTGGTGGGGAAATTCCGTGTTTGTCGGGGCGGGTCGTGGGTCAGGAATGATTACAGTTGTCGGTCGGCGAGTCGCGTCAGCTACAGTCCATCGATTCGTGGCAGCAATGTTGGGTTTCGCGTGGCGCAGGACAAATAACACTTTAGCACTTTTACCCTTTTACACTTTGAGGGTATGGTTTCGGCGAAGCCGAAAGTTTTTTAGGGGCTTGGGAGGCGAGGCCCGTTAGGAAATTTTTTAAAAAGATAAATAATTTAAATGTAGAAATAGATTTTTAAACATTTTGTTTTTTAAAGAAATTGATATACCTTTGTTTTGTGTCAAAAATAGACAACAATTTCCCCATTAAAACTTAGCATATCTTCCAAATGCCATTAATCCATTCACTTTTGCTATAAAAAAACGCTTCCAATGAGAAAAGACCTGCACGAAAAACCATTTGATGAAGCTACCCTTGCCAAATTAAAAATTTTTGAGGATTATGCACAGGCTTGGCTGCCTACGTTTATTATGTATGGAGAGCCGGTGATTTGTTTGTTTGATTTTTTTGCAGGAACAGGATACGATAAAAACGGAGCGCCGGGCAGTCCAATACGCTTGTAAATCAATGAAATATTCAAAAATAGAATGGACGGAAGCAACCTGGAACCCAAGTACTGGTTGCAACAAGGTGTCTGCGGGCTGTAAAAACTGCTACGCAGAAACGATGGCTAAACGTTTGCAGGCAATGGGCGCTCCCGGTTATGAGAACGGCTTTGAATTTACCCTCATGCCTGAACGTTTAAGTATGCCGCTTAAGATTAAAAAGCCGACTAAGTTTTTTGTTAACTCTATGAGCGATCTGTTTCACGAACAAATGCCTTTCAGTTTTTTAGATCAGGTTTTTGAAGTGATCCGGCAAACCCCACAACACAAATACCAGATTTTGACAAAAAGAGAGGAGGTTTTGCAACAATATTCAACCCACAGAAGCATTCCTGATAATGTATGGTTAGGGGTAAGTGTGGAGTCCGCTAAAACCAAAGCACGCATTGACGTACTTCGAAATATTCAGGCAGAAATTCGATTTCTTTCTATCGAGCCCCTCATTGCCGAAGTGGGAGCGTTGGATCTGACCGGGATTCACTGGGTAATCGTAGGCGGCGAAAGCGGCCCTAAAGCACGGCCAATGAAGCCGGAGTGGGCGTTGAATGTGCAACGTCAATGCCTCGAACAGCATGTCGCTTTTTTCTTTAAACAATGGGGCGCTTGGGGCGCCGACGGCATCCGCCGTAGCAAAAAAGCCAACGGCCGCCTATTCCTTGGCCAGGAATGGAACGAAGAACCACAAAGAGCAAGCGCTATTTAACCTTGTAATTTATACCCACTCGTAAGGCATTCACGCTTTAATTGTTTTAAAAATGACTATATTTGCAGGTGTACAACTACCCACGCAAGGCGACATGGCAACAGTCTTAAATATTAACATAGATGATCTCGACAGTCAATTTATTGGGCGATTGAAGGAAGATTTTGCGCACGCTGCCATTGAAATCCGCCTGCAAGAGCAACCCGGGCAGTCCGTGCCGTTTACCGAAACAGACTTCTGGGGCGCCATTGATTTGCTCGCCTGGAATGAATCAATTGTTGATGATTTGGTGGTTGAGCCACTCATTGCTTTCTTGTCCGAGCAACCTATATCACATATTTATCGTTTTGCAGATATTTTATCTCAAAAACTCTGGCTGCTGGATACCTATGCTCATGCAAAAGTATTTTTAGGGCCTCTGGAACATGAGGAAATCCTCTCGGTCGATGATTTTCTTTACACTCGCTGTGCCGTAGTGGCGAATGGTAAAAACTACTACGAAAATGTACTCGAAAACCCTCAGTTAATGCCAACTGACTTAGGTTTTGAACCCCTGCTTTATGTTGCATTAAAGGCATACAAACGAAAAACCGGCAAGGATTTTACCCCCGTATTTGCCTATAACTATGAGACTTACAGCAATAAAAAAGGGTGGGAAAGCCAGGAATCATAGGTTATGTCTGGGCACGGGAATTCCAACGCTAACAACAAGGCGCAGAGGTAACTGAACCGAATATTTGAAGATATACCCTAAATTTTGTTGTTTTTTAGATGTGGCGTCGCATAGGCAAAATTTACAAG